>DAOWKG010000101.1 GCA_030639985.1 Desulfuromonadaceae bacterium | reverse complement strand
GGGCGTATCAATTGATTTGTCACTGTATAAATCCTTTAACTATTAGAAGTGGTTGCCAACAAAGCACCGAAACCGACAAATATCGAGCCACTGACCCGGCCGAACATTTTTATGCGATGGGGCTGCATCAACCAGAATTTTGCTTTGTGTGCCAAAAGTGCATAAAACATCAGAAAAGCGAAGGAAAAAAACATCAGGGTTAAAATCAGAATCGAAAATTGTGGCAAGAGTGGTTGTTCAATCTGGAGAAACTGCGGCAATAAAGCGGTCAAAAAAACAATTGCCTTAGGATTGCTCAGTGCAACACCAAGAGCCTGAAAAAATATTTTCTTTTGCGACTTCACGTCCGGGCTGAAATTCCCCTGACTCTGGTTTAAATCAATCCCTTTTTGTAAAAACAGTTTTACCCCCAGATAAACCAGATATGCAGCACCAAGATACTTCACCAAATTAAAAACCTGCTCCGAAGTATTCAGTAGTGCCCCCAGACCCATTACCGCAACACAGCCCATGATTAGCAAGCCGACAATATTCCCCAGCGCAGCGTAGATCGATTTTTTCCAGCCATATAGCGTGGTATTTGTCATGATAAAGAGAACTGCCGGACCAGGTGTTGAAGCAGCGGCAATAACTAGCACTACATAGAGTAGCCAAGTATGAAACGTCATCTACTATGTCCTTTAAATAATTGAATTGATAAAAATAGCATACGCAATTAGTTCAAGGAAAATTATTTTATTAATTTGATCATAAACCTAAAAAAGGGAGCCCATTGGCTCCCTTTTTTAGGTGTCATAAATTTTAAGTAGCGATCAGCTATTTTTCATTGCTGCCCGTTTTTCTGCCAGACCTTCGGTAACCGCTTTGGTCATCCCAAACAGAACCAACACTGCAGGAACTAACTGAGCAACGATCAACAGAGCACAAAAGCCAACAAATAGTAGTACCAAAATTCCGCTACTATAGGTTGTTGCCGTATCTACTGCAAAAGCTGGGGTTACGAGCATCATGGTGATAGCGATAGTTGACAGTACCGATTTGATTGAAAACATAGTTCTCTCCTTTTGTTTGCTATTAGCTTGAGTAGTTGTATTTTCTTGATACTTTTTAAATGCGTAACTTACTGCCTGAAAAATTTCTTCGTAATTGTCTTCACCGGCAGTTCTTAAAGCGTGGTAGAAAATCCCCTCTTGCCGAATCCGGCGTACCAATTCGATCGGCATTTCATCCGAAACCATAATGATCGAAATATTGCGATTACATTTTTTTAGTAATGGAATCAATTTAACCACATTTTGCTCATCATAGTTGCCATCCAGAACTACGACCTGAATTTCTTTGTTGATAATGCCTTCAAGAGCGTTAGCAACCGAATCAGCCTTAGTGATATTGTATTCATTCTCATCAAAGAGACTTGCTAACTGCTCTCGTGCCCCTTGATCTTTATTTGCTATTAATAGACCATTCATGATCATCACCTCTGTTGCAAATTGGGTTGAAAACTAGTTAGATGTTTCAACATTTTTGCTATCCTTACCGACCAACCCTTTAACTATACCGACAAACAGTATCACTGCCGGAACCTGTTGGAAAACTACGATCAGGGCAAAAAATCCGATAAACAGAGAAAGTAACAAACTACCTTCACCAGCGCCGCTACCGGCGGCATAAGCAGAAGAAGAAAAAGCGATCAGGGCAATTAAAGTATTACGTAATGTGTTTTTCATGATGACCTCCATATTTAGTTTTATTTTAGTTTTGTTTGTTTCTTGCCATCATTACATAGCAGTGTTCGTGCCAAGTTTAATTTATAACCCAAGGCAATCTCACAACTTACTGTTTTTACAAGAAATTATGAGCTAACAAGACAAAAATAGCGCTATAACCAGCTAGCTATTTTGTATATAGAAGAAATACACTTTGGTAGGGATGGAACCACACAGAAAGCACCAAAAAGGAGTTAACCTATTGATACAACATATGAATTAACGATTTAGTGGGTGTATAATAAAATAATTAGGCAGATATTTTATTTATCGGTCTGATAATGCCGTGATGAGATCAACATATTCCGGAGCGGTAACAGTAAAGGTTATCTCCCGCAATTCGTCATCAATACGCTTCAAGTTAACCCATACTCCAGGAGTTTCCGGGTTATCGAGTTTTTCCGGCCACTCAACCAACGCTATCCCGGAACCAAAAGCGTAATCATCAAACCCCAGTTCAATTAATTCGTCGGGATCGGAGAGGCGATAGAGGTCAAAGTGATAAAGATCAATCCGGGCAGAATAATGATTCATCAAGGTAAAGGTCGGGCTGGTAATGGGAATAGCAGAATCTACCCCGAGACCACGGGCTATCCCCCGGGCAAATACCGTTTTCCCGGCACCAAGATCACCCTGTAACAAAACTAAAGTCGGTTGCGATAACAACCGACCCAGTTTTTTCCCTATTTCAAGGGTCTCAGTTTCACTCTTAGAGACCACCGACCATCGATACAAAATTAGTCCTCCAATACTCGAATCAAATCGAGTCGAGCCACCACTCCGACCATTTTGCCGCCATCTATCACCGGTAAAAGATGCACCTTATGCTGGCTCATCAATGCGGCTAAATCTCTAACCGTCGCATCGGGAGAACAAACCACCGGATCCTTGGAATATAGTTCACCAACTACTGCAGCGGTCACCCGGTCGACCTCTTCCTGAAAACGTTTCTCGTTGCCAAAAGTAAAAACCCAATCAAATAAAGTCATTACCGTAGGAATATGGAGTGGTCGCTGCTGCTCAATCAAATCTGTTTCACTGATAATTCCAATTAGAGCTCCCGTTTCATCCAATACCGGCAAATTGCTGAAGCGGGTTTCAACAAATTTTTTCGCCAGAGCGGCCAGAGTTGTATCCCGAGTTACCGTTACCACATCTGTCGACATAATATCTCGTGCTGTCACCATTAGTAGGCTCCTTTCACCAGTTCCTGTCGTGCAACCGGCAATTGAGAAAGTAAATCTGATGCTACCATTCCAGCGGTTCCCTGTCGTTCTGCGACCAGTTCTGCCGCCCGACCATGCAGCCAGACTGCTAAAGTTGCTGCAGCAAAGCCGGTCAGCCCCTGCGCCAACAAACCACCTATCAAACCAGTTAAAACATCACCGCTACCACCGCTGCCAAGGCCATCATTGCCAGAGGTATTAATATTAACCCTTCGATCGGGTGCAGCAATTATGGTGCGGGCCCCCTTCAATACCAGAACAACACCATGCTTAACGGCAAACTCCTGAGCAACGGTAAACCGATCAGCCTCGATTTCGGCAACGGTCAACCCAGTAAGACGTGCCATTTCACCCGGATGAGGGGTTAGCACCAGTTGTTGGTCATTATCTTTCTGAAAACAATCGAGTTGACCAGCCAAAAGATTTAAACCATCGGCATCAACAACCATTGGCACCGACGCTGAGGCAACCAGAGACACCACTAGTTTAACTAAATCAGCACTCTGTCCCAACCCCGGACCGATAGCAAGTGCCTGCCGTTCGGTCAGCAACTGTTTAATTTGTGCTGCCGCTGCAATGGTGAGCAATCCATCCCGATCAGCAAGGCTGCAACTCATCGCCTCGGTCAACTTAACTTCAATTATATCATGAACAGCGGCAGGTGCAGCAACGGTCACCAATCCACAACCACTTCTAACTGCGCCATTACCGGAAAGAGTCGCGGCACCGGTTTTTCCCGGTGATCCGGCAACTACCAACAAGTGGCCAAACTTGCCCTTATGACCACTGGCCGCACGTTGTGGTACTAATGACTGCACCGTTGCCTGATCAAGCAGATTGACATTACTCTCAAATGGCGGACGACCGGTCAGGGGGATCCCGATATCAACAACCTTCAGCTCCCCAACGTATGCAGCACCGGGCATGCTACCGTGCCCAATTTTGGCATGGTCAAAGGTGACCGTCAGATCAGCTTGTACCGCAATACCGCATACCCGTCCGTTAGAACCATCGACTCCAGAAGGGATATCAACTGAGAATACCGCTGCCGTGGAGCCATTGATGAGGCTTATTGCTTCTTCCTGTAATCCCCGTACCGAAGATTTGAGGCCGGTGCCAAAGATGGCATCGACAATAATGGTTGGCGCCACAGTCGAAAACTGCTGCGGCAAAGTAGCAGAGTCCGCAATAAAATCAACCGCTAGCCCCATTTTCTGGATAACCGTCAACATCACTTTGGCATCGCCAGTAATGTCAGCTTCGGCACCAAGTACCAGAGTTTTTACCTGCCAACCACGCTCAGCAATGATTCGCGCCATAACGTAACCATCGCCACCGTTATTGCCTTTGCCGGCAACGATCAGTACCGTACCACAAACCTGATCGCCAAACCTGGCAACAAACTGATCACTGCAGGCCCGCCCAGCAGTCTCCATCAGCACTACTCCGGGAATACCAAAACCTTTGATTGCCTGTCGATCCAGTGCCATTACTTCAGTAGCGCTGCAAAGTCGCATCAGTCCTCCAGAATAACGGTAGCAACGGCGTAATCGCCATCATGAGAATAGCTTAGATGTGTCCTGACGGCACCGCGCTCCGCCATCAACTCGGCAGCACGTCCAGTAAGCTCCAATGACGGACAGCCCAAAGAATCAAGCACCACACAAACCTGTTGCCAGGCCAAGCCATCACGCAATCCAGTGCCGAGCGCTTTTAAGAAGGCCTCTT
>DAOWKG010000046.1 GCA_030639985.1 Desulfuromonadaceae bacterium | reverse complement strand
CTGATTATTTCCGCCAAGCGATATTGTTTGGTTATAGGCGATGCCACCACCAATGCCATAGATATTCATCGGTAACGGTGCCATTGGGATTCTGGCACTCGACATTAATTCTACCCGCCAATAGGCGAACGACTTGTTATCTGAACCGACTCCAGAGCCAACCTCTAGCAATGCTTCCATGTTAATGGTGCCAGCAACTTCAACCGCCAGATCTGCCTTAAAGCGGTTGTCGGCAAGTTCCAAATTGCCATACATGGAAAAGCCGGGATTACTAAAGTCGATCTCAATTTCGTTAAGTGAATAAGTTAAATCTTGGTAAATAGTCGCTTCAGCAGCAGCACTGACCAAATCACCCAGAGCAACCTTACCACCGACTACCAAGTAGAACCGCCCTTCAGAGGTTTCACCACTCTCATAACCAACGGCAAGGGTTTTCAGGGTTAAGTCGATCCCAGCCAACCCAACGGTAGCATTATCAATACTGCCACCCATCTGGGCAGCATCAATGTCAATATGGTCGTAATAGACTTCAAGTCCAGACAGGGTGATATCGTCAGGCAGTGCCGACAAAACAGCATCGGCCTTCATCTTGATTTCGGTATTCATGGAGAAGAACAGACCATCTTCGGAATCGTAGCCAGCGCCAATATCCGTGACTTTTAGGTCAGCAAAACCAGCATCTGCGCTAAACGTAGCATCAGTTTCACCACCTAACGACCAGGCACTGATCCCACTGTTACTAACAGTCAACGCTGCCGATATTTGTAGATCAAAAAATTGCTCTAAGGTTAGATCTAAACCAAGGCTACCACTTGACAGGGCAAAACCTTGAAACGTCAACTGCGCTGCAGTAAGAACAGTGGGAAAACCTAACCCTTGAATTTCTAGCGGATTTTCAAGGGCGATATTGCCATCCACCCCAGAAGAAGAGAAAGTTAAACTCGCAACATTAAAAGCAACCTCGGTCGATTCATAAGGGATTGAAATTATACCGCCGAAACCAACCGAGTTGTTATCAAAGTCCAGTGTCCCGGAGAACTGCTTGAGAGCAATGGAGGTACCGGGGATAGCAATCGATGACTCAGCACCGGTAGCAAACCCATAGTTGCCATCAGCATAATCGAGTGCAGGCTCAAGGGCAGTGCCATAACCGGCACCAAACATTACCGAACCATCCAAAGTAGTTAATTGCACCATCTCATCAAAGGTTGCTTTTGACGAATCCAATGCTAAAGAAACAGCAGTTAAACGAGCCGTTATTCCGTAGTTGTCATCTTCAAAGACATTAAGCTGCTGATCACCTGCCCAAGCTAAAATGCCACTGAATCCAGCTGAAGTAATACCAATATTGGTAAGGGAGATGCCACTGAGCATTGGCAATGAACCGGCCTGATTAAACGCAATCGAACCACCCAGCACTTTTCCGTATGGGGCGCCATTTACAGCACCAACCTCGATACCATCGATTTGGGCGGTAAAAAAGTCATTAATTATTGGAAATCCGGTATTAAAGGCAATTGCCCCGGAATGTATTTTGGGTGCGGTCGGATCGGAAAGATCAATATCGACATTGCTAATCGTAACCGGCAATTCACCGAGAGGGTTTTTCATGCCATCGGGAATCGATGCCATCAACGCACCCAGATGGAGAGAGCCTTCAGCTTCAACAATCTGTCCCCCCGAATAATCAAAGGAGGTACGTAGGGTAAAATCACCAATAGCAATCAGCAGGTTATCACCGGAAAACTGACTGAGGACAAACTCGCCATCATGATAAACTTTTGCGGTTGCCGACAGTTCCTGCCCCGAGAAGGTTATTCCGCCAGTTAAAGCAATCCAGAAGCGGTTATCGGTTACCCCAAAACCATACTCTTTGAGTGACAGTAACAATTCATCATTTAAACTAACACTTACCCCAGTAACCCCTTGCATTGGCAGGGCGGCATCGCCAAGCGACAAACCATCACTAAAGACCTTGAGATCAGAGAATGAAAATGATTGAGGCAGATCACCAATCGCCGAATTATCCAGCGCCAAGTCACCATTTAAAGTTATATAGAATTTATCATCCGCATAACCGGCAGCAATATCGCTCAGGGTAATATTGGCAAAGTCAGCGACGTTAAAACTACGCTCAAGCCGTTCAGCAGCGATATTAATTTCCTGCAAACCAGAACCGTCAAATGCCCCATCAACAGCAATCAAAACGTTATTGAAAGCACTCAATGTAATATCTGCTGCGAGAGAACCAGCGATAGAGTTCGATGATATTTCTAGAGATAGTTCTGAAACATCGGCGCTAAACCCAGAAAGGGTAAACCGAGACAAAGTACCAAGATCAACATCAACCGGCCCTTGAGTCGAGATCCCGCTGGTCGACAACAACAGACTGTTTTCCTGACTTAAGGTAAACGATCCGCCACCTAGCTCCGTTGGCAGTTTAATGCCACCCCACAGTTCAACTTTTCGTTCATCCAAGTACAGCCGACCGGCAAGGTTTCGTACCGCAAAGGTAGTGCCGGGGATGGTAAATGAGAAACCCGAAGAGGCCGCAGCTACCGCTGCTGCTTTCATATCTGTAGCTGTTTCTTTACCCGCATCGAGGAGCGAAGAACCAGACTTCGAGGTTTTACCGGCTTGCTCTACCCCCCAGGTGATAGCACCATTGGCAAGCATCTTGAGACTAGTTACTTCGCG
>DAOWKG010000135.1 GCA_030639985.1 Desulfuromonadaceae bacterium | reverse complement strand
GTTCCGGGTGGGGAAGGGGGATCTCATCTTCGGTGATTAGTGGGTGGGGTTCGGAATTAGTGGGGTTTTTGTATTGCAAAATTTGTCGTAGGAGCATGTAGAGGCGGCTTTGACTGTATATTTTCCAGCCGACAAGATGGTTTGTCGTGGGGCCATCGGGCCAAACCAATTCATTGCCCAGCAGATTGTGGATAGCAGTCGGTAGTGCCAATGCCAGTAGTAGTTGGCTGCGAAAGTGGTTTTGACCCGTCACTGGAATGATTTTACGGAGTTCTGTCGCTAGTTGTATCGGCAGTATTTCGATCGATTCGTTGCTGCGTACCAGTTGCAATTTGAAGTTACCACCATTTAATTGCCAGACGTGTTGAAGACTGAAATTTTCATAAATCAGGTCCCATGCTGTCTGGTTGTCTGGGTCTTGTAGCAGATCAAGGGGAAGCTCAAGGGTGAGAATTTGTCCCGGGTGGCTAATGCCGAGGAGGTGAATCAACTCCCAACGCCAGAATGGTTGCCCGGTTTTGATTTTTAAATGGCGATTAGGCCATGCCGTTCTGAGCCGGGCAGAATATTCGTGGCGGGTCGAATTGGTGATGCCGCCAAGATTCAAAAGTCGCGCATAGATTGGTTGCGTCGAGATGCTACTCTGCTCAAGTTGGAACAGATTGCCAAACAATAATTGGCACTGGTGATGATTTTTCGCTTCGGTCAATATCGCGGTAGCAGCCAAAAAGGCTGCCGAATTGGACAGGATAACTGTTGTTGCCAGTGACAACAATGGCTTTTCTGGATAGAGCGAAGTTGCCGTTATCTCACATGTTTCACTTGCTGGCAGATACCAGCTATCGATCAACCGTTTGATAGTTGCTTCGGCCCGTTGGTCAGTTTGGTTCCACGCTAGCTGGTGTAATCGTAGGAGTAGATGGTGGAGACAAACCGCGGCTTCAAGTGGTAGTGACGGTGGTTTTATGATGGTTGTCCGTGCCAGAGGTTCCCGAATGAAGTCGGGTAGCCCTGTCAGCGAAAACTTAATTGTTTGCTCCAGCTTTTCGGGCAAAACGGCATCGGGGAGGAGATTGAAGCGGATCAGTGTGAGTAGCCGCAATAGTATCAGTTGACTGGCTTCCTTGGCACAAATGTCGGCATCATCCCGGGAGGGGTTCACAGCTTCGTAACGCTGACTGCGGTAGGCTGCAATCAATGGTGGTAGCGTTTGTTGCAAAGTTATATGGAATAAATTGTTGAAGTAACAGGTTGGTAGTTCGGGTGCAGGGGTGGCACCAATTACCGCCAGCAGCTTCAGTGCTTCGAGAACATCGGCGAGAAGGTTGCGGAACGTTTCCGGTTGCTCCGGGTGGGAGAGTGGAAATGACTGCTGCTCGAGAGTTGTCTCTTTGTTGCTTTGCCAGATTCTGACCCGGTCAGTTTCCCAAGTGATAAAGTGACTTAGACCGAGGGCAGCAGCACAGTTTCGACCCCGTACCAGTTCTGCTTCCAGATTATTGTCAGGCAGTAACAGTACGCCGCCAGCCATCATACTTTGCCGGTTTATCCAGAATACCAGTGGTGGTTGGGTTGTCCCCATCTCTGTATCGATGTCGGGATAGGTGTCAACTCGGCGAAATGGGGTGCGACCATGTTCAATGATAGCTTCTGTCCAGGTCGCGAGCTGTTGGGCAAATTGTTGTAAATGCACTATTTCTGTCATGAACCGAACAGTGATTTATGGTTGTCCACTTTGGCGGGGGTACGGGCAAAGTGGCGATAACAGTTTTCGGTGACAACTCTTCCGCGGGGGGTACGATTCAGAAAGCCCTGCTGGATCAGGTATGGTTCAATCACCTCTTCGATGGTGTCACGTTCCTCCCCGATAGCTGCGGCCAAGGTGTCGAGTCCGACCGGTCCGCCCGAAAATTTATCAATGATAGTCAATAGTAGCAGGGTGTCCATGTAGTCGAAGCCCTGATTATCAACCTCGAGTCGTTGGAGGGAGTGGTCGGCCAGTTCGCAGGTGATTTTACCATCCGCTTCAATTTCGGCAAAATCGCGTACCCGACGTAGCAGGCGGTTGACAATTCTTGGGGTGCCGCGACTGCGCCTGGCGATCTCCTCTGCTCCGGCAGTTTCGATATCGATGTTGAGAATTTTTGCACTTCGTTTCACGATAGTTGTCAGCTCTTCGCAGGAATAGAACTCGAGTCGACTGATAACACCAAAGCGATCCCGCAGTGGTGATGAAAGGAGCCCGGCACGAGTAGTTGCCCCAACCAAAGTGAAGCGGGGAATATCAAGTTTGATAGTACGTGCCGAAGGGCCTTGGCCAATCATGATGTCGAGCTGATAGTCTTCCATCGCCGGATAAAGGATCTCTTCAACCACAGGTGAAAGGCGGTGAATTTCATCAATAAAAAGGACATCGCCCTCTTCGAGGTTAGTCAGGATGGCAGCGAGATCTCCGGTTTTTTCTATTACCGGCCCCGAGGTGCTCTTGATACTGACCCCCATCTCCTGAGCGATAATGTTTGCCAGAGTAGTTTTTCCTAACCCCGGTGGACCGTAAAAAAGGACGTGATCGAGGGCTTCCTGCCGTTTAATTGCCGCATCAATAAAAACTTTCAGATTTCTTTTGGCTTTGCTTTGACCAACATATTCTTGCAGTGACTTTGGCCGCAACCCTACATCGTGGCTAGTATCTTCGGATTGTTCATCACTGCCAATCAGACGTTCGCTCATGTTTGTGCTCCAGTTATTTCAATAAAACCTGTAGGGCAGCTTTGAGAATCACTTCCAGAGGGGTTCCGGGGGCTAATTGGACATTTTTTAACGCCCGTCTTGCAATTGCCTCTTTGTAACCTAAATTGACCAGAGCCGATATGGCATCGTGATGATAATCCTCTTGTGGGGGAATGTCAGCATCTGCCGAGGTTAACTGTGCCGCAGTTGCGTAAGCGGTGGCTTTATCCCGCAATTCAAGGATCAGTCGGTCAGCACTTTTTTTGCCGATGCCCGGAATTGTCGTCAGGCGTGCCGCATCCCCTTGACTAAGGGCTAAGGCAAGATCAGTCGTTGGAATATGGGATAAAATTGTGATTGCCAATTTTGGCCCAACTCCTGAAACTGAAATTAACAAGATAAAAAGTTCTTTTTCGGCGCTGCTGGCGAAGCCAAACAGGTTGATGGCGTCTTCTTTGACATGGGTGTGTATTTGGAGCTGCACTTTTCCCTCATCTGGGAGGGCATAGAAAGTTGAAAGGGGGATTTGCAGCCGATATCCGACTCCGGCGACATCAACAATGATCTGTTCTGGGCTGCGGTAGGCCAGTTGGCCACTCAGGAGAGCAATCATGGTCGTTATCCCCGTTTCGTTTGTGCGGTTTGGTTCGTCTGGCGATTCATGTGGTGGCTGTGAGCATGGCAAATGGCAACAGCCAGAGCATCAGCGGCATCTTCCTGTGCAATTTCGGGTAAGTTTAGCAGGATTTTGGTCATATGTTGTACCTGATTTTTTCCGGCCCTGCCGTAGCCAACAACGGCGCTTTTGACTTGCAGTGCCGAATACTCGGCAACCGGCAGTCCGGCGTTGATTCCGGCGAGAAGTGCGATGCCTCGCGCATGACCCAATTTTAACGCCGAAGCGGGGTTGCGAGCCATAAATACTTGTTCAACTGCGACCGCTTCTGGTTGGTATTTTTCGATCAGCTGGCAAAGTCCCTGGTAGATGATTTGTAGCCGTACCGCCAAGTCATCTTTGCTGTGGGTGAAAATCGCTCCGTTATCAATATGGATCAGGCGATTTCCCTGCTGCTCAATAAAACCGTAGCCGGTAGCCTTACTGCCCGGATCAATGCCAAGAATGCGCATAGGTTAATGTTTGTCCAAAGAAAATAAGAAAACTGATAAATATATGGCTAAGCAAAAAATTCGATCTCCAAGGCAGAGTACATTTTCAGGGGTGAAGACATACCTATGTATGTCGAAGTCCTGAAGATGTACTACAACACCGGAGATCGGAGATTTTTGCAACGCCATCACCCCATGATTCTTTCCATCTCCTCATCCGAGATGTCAAAGTTGGTGTGGACATTCTGGACATCGTCATTGTC
>DAOWKG010000070.1 GCA_030639985.1 Desulfuromonadaceae bacterium | reverse complement strand
ATTATAATATTGATATTTATCTGGGCCTGATTGTCGATAGGCGGGGCTGCCAACCAGTAACGGGGTTTGCCATTGCAACGGCAGCGCCCTCACTCGCTCAGCCAGCGGGGACTTATCTTGCAAAAAAAATGGGGTCGCCGCTTCCGGCCAGATCAATAAATCTGGCTGTCCTGCCAGTGCTTCGAGCGACAATTTGTGATAGCGGTCAATCGTATTTTGGCGATTTTCAGGAAGCCATTTCTGGGCCTGATCGATATTTCCTTGAATCAATGCCACCCGCAACTGTTCCGAGCGTTGCTCCAACGGTTGCTGTTGCCGCCAGACCCCATAACCAAAATGGCTAGTTGAAATCGTTAGTGTTATCACCACCCCCAACCATGCCAAACGACTTTTGGGCTTGGCAATAATTCCAGCAACAGCACAATTGACCGCAATCAGCATCAAGCTGACACCATAAATACCGGTAACATCGCAGCTTTGAATCGCTAATGAAAAGTTCTGCTGGGAATAGCCAACCATAGCCCACGGAAAACCGGTAAACAACCAGCCACGCAAATATTCCAGCGCTACCCATATGGGCGGCAAAGTAAACAAATATGGAAGTTTCAGAACCGTTTCAAGGCGGGTTGCCAACCAGGTTGACAGGCCAAAATAAACTGCCAGATAGGCAACCAAAAACAGGTAGGCCAACAATGATAATAGCGGTGACAGTCCACCATAGGTTGTCATAACGACGTTGAGCCAGTAAAGGACGGCAGCAAAAAAAACTGTCCCGACAGTAAAACCAGCCGCAAATGGGCGGTGGCGCATAACCAGCAAGAGCGGTACTAATGCAATCCATGCCAGAGGATAAAGGTCGGGTCGGGGAAATGCTGCCGCCAACAACAAACCGGAGCTGGCAGCAATCAACAGGTGCCGATCAGGCTTTATCAATGGCATCAAAGGTCACCAGTTTTGGCCTCGGCGACAGACACAGGGATAATTCGCAGCTGTCGAATTACCCGTTGATCACCCTGCACAATTACCATATTAAAATCGCCCACCAGTACCTGCTCGCCAACCTCAGGAACTCGGCCATATTGCTCAACAACATAACCGCTAACGGTGTCAAATTTTTCCCGTGCCACCTCGACATCGAAATATTCTTCAAACTCTTCGATACTCAAGCGTCCATCTACCAGCAACGTTCCATCCGCTTGCTCTATTAATAATTTTTCTTCAAGATCGTATTCATCATGAATTTCACCGACAATTTCCTCGATCAAGTCCTCGATGGTAACAAGTCCAGAAGTCCCGCCATATTCATCAATAACGATGGCAATATGAACCCGTGCCGCCTGAAATTCCTTCAGCATCACACTTACCTGTTTCGATTCAGGAACCAGAACCGGTTGCCGCATAATTTCAGCCAGGGATATGGTGTCGATCGGACGCCCCCAATGGTGGAGCAAGTCCTTGGCGTAGACCAAGCCAATAATATTATCGATATTAGTTCTATAGACGGGGATACGGGAATGGCCGGAGTCGAGGATTATCTTAAGGATAGAACCAAATGGCGCATCGGCATCGGCACAAATCATATCAGTTCGGGGCACCATAATTTCACGGATGATGGTTTCATCCAGCTCCAGAATTGACTGCAGCATCTCCCCTTCACCCTCATCAATGATCCCCTGCTGTTCTGAGGCATCAATAAGTTCCTGTAATTCTTCCTCACTTGGCGCCTGTGGCGAACGACAAAACCGTTTGTTTATTCGCTGCCACCAACCAACAGGCTTCGCTGAGTGATCGTTGTCCACTACCTTATTGCTCCTATTTCAAAGTTAACATTTAGAGGGGAAATTCTCGCAGCAAAAGGGCAAAAATCTCTGCCTCTTTTGCCTCCATCAGCTCAGCTTCGGCAGCCGTTCCCCGCTCGTGGTCATAACCGAGCAGGTGCAAAATACCGTGTACCAGTAAAAACCATATTTCGTGGATAAACGGAATACCAGCTTCTGCCGCATCCGTTGCTGCCCGTTCAGCGGAGATAACCACATCACCCAATAGCAACGGCACCAACCCGGCACCTTCACCTTCTTGCATTGCAAAAGAGATAACATTGGTCGGTCGATCACGTTGCAGATATTCACGATTTATTTCCTGAATACCATCATTGTCAAGAATCAGAATCGACAGTTCGGCATCATGATATTCCAAGACGCTTAAGATCTTCCGAGCAATCTGTCGCAGCAACAGCTTCGGGATCTTGTGTTGTTTCTGGCGGTTTTCTATCTGTATTTGCACTTTTATTTTTCACCTTTTCTTTAACCGCATTAAGGTCATTGTCACCATTTTTTTCACGAACAATATGCACTGGTTCAGGATAATCAACTCGATGGTGGAATGATCCCGACAAAATTCGATTAAAACTCTTGGCAATCAGGTTTAAATCCTTCAAAGTCAAGTCACACTCATTCAACTGATCATCAATAAAAACATTATTAATCAACTTTTGCACCATCCCCTGAATCCGTGCCGGGGTAGGATCGGTCAACGTTCGACTCGCAGCCTCAACCGCATCGGCGAGCATAATTAACGCTGCTTCACGGGTTTGCGGCTTTGGCCCATGATAGCGGTAATCACGCTCATCAATCTGCTGTACTTCTGGATCAGCCTGATTTTTCGCCCGCTCATAAAAGAACTTAATCAGACCGGTGCCGTGGTGCTGCTGAATAATCTCAATGATCTCAGATCCAAGTTTATGCTCACGCGCCAGATCGACCCCATCCTTAACATGTGAGGTAAGAATCAAGGCACTCATCGAGGGAGCCAACTTATCATGCTTGTTGCGCTGACCGCCCGAATTCTCAATAAAATAGAGGGGCTTTTTTAT
>DAOWKG010000146.1 GCA_030639985.1 Desulfuromonadaceae bacterium | reverse complement strand
GTATCACGTCCCACCAGCATCGCCACTTTGGCTTTTGCTTGCGGTAGATCATTCCCTGCAAGGGGATGGTAAACCGCTAGTGCATGCTGTCGTAAATCCTGCATGGCGAAGCCGGTGGTAAGAACGATAATCGCGACCAGATCGCCACAGAGGGGGTGAATTGCCGTTGCCAGTTGGCAGCACAGCCACGCCAGACCGGTACTTATCGACACCACTAAGAACACGGCAACTATACCTGCTGTGCGGGGAGAAAACTTGTGTCGCAATGGCTCTTCGATTGATAATGCCAAGCGGCCGATCCCTTTAACGGGGTGGGGCAACCAGCGGGGATCACCGATTAAAAAGTCGAGCAACAATGCTAGAAGAATCTGTACAGCCAGAGGTATCACAATCCCAGTACCTGATAAATTTTGTCCATGTCGAGGGCGGAGCGAACATGGTCGGCTAAACGGTCGAGAGCGGGTTCCAGATCGTAGGATGATTGCACCGTTGCGATTGCCTGCCACCCTTTGCGCTGCCGGAGTCGATTGAGAAACCAGCGGCGGAAGTGATCGGCATCAAATACCCCGTGGAGGTAGGTTCCCCAGATGTGCTCCTGACCCTCCATGCAGCCGCCGATGATGGCGCCATCTGCACGCTTAATCAGGGGTTTTAGATTGTTGCCGCCACTGGTGCCATGGTGAATTTCGTAACCGTAAAGTGAATTATCTGACGGTAAGTGGGTCGCTTGGCAGCGGGTCATTATTTTGTCGGGTTGCAGGGTTGTCTCCATCGCCAGTAAACCCATGCCTCGACAGGTTTTGCCGCTCGATTCAATAGCGTGGGGGTCGGCGATTTTTTTGCCCAACAGTTGATAGCCACCGCAAATACCAACAATTTCGGTTCCGGTTTTGGCCAATTGCCGCACCGCATCGGCCAACCCTGAGGTAAGCAGATAATCAAGGTCAGAAATTACGTTTTTGGTCCCCGGCAGGATGATCGCATCGGGTTGTCCCAGATCGTCAACCCGGCACACTCGACGGATGTGGACATCGGTTTCAATCCGCAGGGCATCGAGGTCGGTAAAGTTGGAAATATGGGGCAAATCAATCAGGGCGATGTCGAGGCAATTATCCCCCTTTGTGGCGCTATCAAGGAGCCCGTCTTTGAAATCGACCGAATCTTCCTCGGGTAGCCCGAGGTTTTGCAGGTAGGGGACAACCCCGAAAAACGGTTTCCCGGTGTGTATGGTGGTCAAATCTAGAGCATCGCCGAGCAAGGTTTTATCGCCCCGAAAACGGTTGATGACAAAGCCGCTGACCAATTGTCGTTCCCACTCATTTAGCAGTTCCATGGTGCCGACAAACGAGGCAAATACCCCGCCTCGGTCAATATCACCAACCAGCATTACCTTGGCATTGGCGTAGCGTGCCATGTTCATATTGACAATATCGCGCGCTTTTAGATTGATCTCGGCAGGGCTTCCAGCACCTTCCAGCACTATTACCTGATGTTGACTGGCAAGGCTGTCGTAGCACTGTTGCACTTGAGAAAAAATTTTGCCCCGGCGTTCGGCGTAGTCACGAAAGTGCATTGTTTCCAACACTTTGCCGCATACAATCACCTGTGATCCGGTGGCGCTACTGGGTTTGAGTAGCACCGGATTCATCCGTACGTCGGCATCGAGACGACAGGCTTGGGCTTGCAACACCTGCGCTCGTCCCATCTCACCCCCCTGAAAGGTAACGCCAGAGTTGAGCGACATGTTTTGTGCTTTGAACGGGGCAACCGACACCCCATCTTGATAAAGAATACGACACAGTGCCGCCGTGAGGACACTTTTACCGGCATTGGAACCGGTGCCCTGAAACATGATGGCGGGGGTTTTGGGAGGAGTTTTTTTCGGAGAGATGGTGTTGAGACAAGCGTTCAACTCATCGCATAATCGTTGTTGCTCCTTGGTTGTTCGTACCGCAACCCGAAAATAGCGTTTATCAAGTCCAGAAAAATTGTCACAGTTGCGAATGATAATCCCTTTTTTCAGTAACTTGTCTGTCAGTGTCGCCGCATCAATGGTGGGGTGATCGATCCTTACCAGCAGGAAATTGGCATCACCAGCATATGGGTGTAGCCCGCTGATTGCTTTAAGTCGGGAAAACAGATCAAGCCGCTGCTGGTCGACATAGTTGCGGGTTTGCTTAAGAAAATCGCAATCCTGCAAAGCTCTGACACCAACTGCCTGGGCAATGGTATTTACCGACCAGTCGGGACGCAACTTACACATTGCGGCAACCACTTTTTGATCTGCCAGAACATAACCCAAACGGAGACCGGGAATCGCCCACGATTTGGTCATCGATTGGACAATAATCAGATTGGCCGGTCGCTGCCAGCGAAGCGAATGTTCCGGGTCGGCAAAATCGATAAAAGACTCATCAACGATGAAATGATTCCGGGGATGGTTCAAGATCAATTGCCGTAATGCTTCGACATCACATGCCTTGCCGGTGGGGTTGTTGGGATGGCCAATGATTACCAAATGGTCATCTTTTAATTGAATCTCCAGTTGTTCGATAGCGAGTTGAAATCCATCTTCGGCCTGCAATGGCATGGTATCGACCGCTAACCCCGCTGTTTCGGCCATAGCGACATAATCACCATAGCTGGGAACCGGAACCAACAACCGCTTGTGCTTCAACACTTGCGGCAGAAGATAGAGCAGTTCACTGGCACCGTTGCCAACGATCACCTGACCGGGATTAATCCGGTAATGTGTCGCCAGTGCCGTAACCAGTTCTCCCGCTTCAGGATCGGGGTAGTGCGCCAGCGAACTGACTTGGGCACTTATAAGGGGGCGCAACCATGGCGGAAAACCAAGGGGGTTGATGCTGGCAGAAAAATCGAGCAGTTCGTTCTGTGGTAGCCCGCTAATTTCGCTGGCTCGGCGGAGATTGCCGCCATGTTTTTGTCCTTTTTTCATCAGATCAACCCTTGATGTGCCAGAATAACAATACCGAGTGCCGGTACCAGTTCTATCAGTTCACACGTTGCCCCCAAGGTGTCACCGGTAAAACCACCAATTTTGTGGCGACTATAGATACTCAACAGCCAACCGCTGCAGCCGACCGTCAAAACAATAAATGTCCCTGTCAACCAGCCCAGCAGGATAAATGATGGGATTAGCAGTAGTGTCAATGCCACCACCAAACGTTTCGAGCTGAATTGACTGTTGGTAAAAGCTGCTGTCCCGGTAGTGCGGGCATAGGGGAGCCAACTGCTGATAACTGGCAAGACACAGCGTCCTGCCAATGGCATCAAAATGATGACCTGCCAACGCCAGTTGGGTGGTAGCGCCAGAAGTAGTGCAAATTTACCGAGTAGAATCAGGACAATTGCGGTAACGCCCATGGGGCCGGCGCAACTGTCTTTCATGATTTCGAGCATCCGTTTCCGGCCACGGCTGCTAAAAAAAGCATCGGCACTGTCGGCGAGACCATCCAGATGCAATGCCCCCGATATCGCTATCAACGCCAGTAATAGCAACACGCTGGCAACCGGAACGGGCAACAACCAGCATAAAAATAGATCGAGAACTGCCAGCAGTACGCCGATTAATAAACCTACCAGCGGGTACCAGTCGGGGCTGTTGTGGAAGTCATCGACATCGCCACACCACGATTCGGGGATCGGGAAAATGGTGAGGAAGCGCAATGCTGAAAAAAATGGTTTTAGGTTCATGGTGATAATATACCTGTTTATAAAACTAAATGCTCCGGGGTCGTAGGGTCTTATTGCCCTCGATTTTTCGCCCATTAGAGAAGCGTGCTTCTCGTTAGGGCGCGAACGTCAACAATAAGTTCAAAAAGTAATTCTTCCCTTTATGCCCATACCAAGTTGGGGGATCTGCAACGAAGCCAAGAACTATTAAAATATAGCTACAGCTGAAATAGCGTAGAACTTTTCGCAACAGAAATAAAAAGAGTTTCTTTTGCGTACTTTTCTTTGCGCCCAAAGAAAAGTACGGCGGTCGTCGGTCCGCGAACCGACGGTGTTGACTTAGGTTCTACTTTGCCTCTGACACAGCTGCCTCGCTGAACGTCGCCATCTCAGTGAGAATACCAACCGCCCCTTCAACCAGATTCATAGCAACAGCCGCTCCGGTTCCTTCCCCCAGCCGAAACTGCAAATCCAGAAGGGGTTCTTTTCCCAGATCGGCAAGGGCAGCAATCTGTCCTTTTTCAACGCTACGGTGTGCGGCAATCATATATTCTTTACTTTTGGGTGCCAGTCGCCCAGCTATCAAAGCTCCGGCAGTAGAAATAAAGCCATCAATAAGAATTGGCTTTTTCAAAGCAGCAGCCCCCAGAACCAGCCCGGCAATCCCCGCAATTTCAAAACCACCAACTTTACTCAGGACATCAATCGGGTCGGCAGGGTCGGGACTATTGAGAACCAGAGCTTTTTCTAAAATTTTAATTTTATTCTCCAGTTGTCCATCATCCAACCCGGTGCCGCGCCCGACAACTTCAGCTAGCGGCAGCTGACAAAGGGCTGCAACAATGGCACTACTGGGAGATGTGTTGCCAATCCCCATATCGCCGGTACCAAACAGATCGGTACTATCGGCAAGTT
>DAOWKG010000066.1 GCA_030639985.1 Desulfuromonadaceae bacterium | reverse complement strand
GAGCTTGATAGTCAGCAATGGTACTAAAATTAGCACTTCCACGTAATTTTATCGCCTGCTCTATTCGATGTTTTAATGAACCGTGGGCGGTTTCAATTGCGCCGTTTTCATGACCGAGGCCAGGATTGTTTGTTGTTCCGACCATCCCATAATGGGTGCACAATCCATTATAGTTATGGGTGAGGCGTTTCTTCTGACTCTGATTAATATATGCGGCACTTAGGCTATCTGTACGATGCTCAAGTGGAGCACCACCTAGTGTGCGCAGTGCATTCTGTAATCCTTCAGCTAAGGCTGAATAGCTTTCACCGCCCTGAGTAATCTGAGCAAATCGCCAGCCACTAAAAGCTAAGCGAAACTGAAAGATCATATGATTAAAAACCTGCCCAGCTATGGTTATTATGGAGCGAGGGTGGGTGAAATCAGATAATCCTTGTTGCCCGGCAGGTCTTGACTGGCGAAACATAACCGGCAGATCAGGCCCTTGAGTAGCTCGCCAATGCTTGACTCGTCGCTGCAAGGTTCTTAGCAAGCTATAGGGGTAAATATCGGGATAGCGTTCATCCAGATACTCCCATAAAGTTAATCCGCTTAAGCTTGGTTCATTCTCTAATAACGGAATCAGTTCTGCGTCCCAAATATCAGCAAATGGGTCTTTACGGGTTCTCCAATCACGTATTTTTGGGATTGCAGTGCCATTTTTTTCAATCCGGCGACCAGAACGAATGCTGATATCTGCTTTAGCTGCACAAGTTTCTTGCGTTAATCCAGCTTGACGGTTTTGCATGTAAAGTATCCCTTGAGCTTGAGTAATATGTTTTCCAGACAAAGGCTCCTCCTTTTAAAAAAAGGAGCTTATCTGGAAGGTAGCTCAACCGGTCAAGTTAATTGTCGCCGACCGGACAGGATAATTGTCGCATAACAGCCCGATTCAACATCACTATAGACGACATGGTGATGACGAATAATTTTACTGAGTTTTGTAAACGGTTTAAAACCTTTGAGAATTTTTTCTCCTAAAATTTGATGGGGATCGGGATTTTCGACATCGACTTCAAGCAATTGATCACGCTCTTTGATGTGTAAGGCACCAATATCATGAAGAGAAGCAGACAAAATGAGGTTGCTGAGCTGCTCACCCTCAAGTCCGTAGGCATTCCCCAGTTGATAAGCGATAATGGTTGTCCGACGATGATGATCTTTAAGCAAAAAATTATATAGATCGATCGCTTTGATGATGGAAAGCAAAACATTTTTCAGTGATATCTTATTAGACATAATACCTGCCCCCGAACTCTCACCAGCATAGCAAAAACAAAGAATGTAGATCCAAATCAGCCTTTGCTTTTAATTATACCCGGCAAAAATTATTTTGTTGGCAAGAGAACTGGATTGAGTCATTGGAAACCCCATCCATCAGGTAACAAATGATCTTTGTCGGTTTTTTTGTAGTTCGTTTTTTAGAGGTCAGATTCGGAATATTTGCGCAGTTTTCTTATGGCTGTTCCAGCGGCAAGAGAATCTCCTTTTTCAATTCGATTCTTTTCTACCCAGATAGTTAATCACCGACAAAAAATCGCCTGGTCGGCAGACTCCGACACAGACGATCATCAATTTTTCATATTTCCCCTAGGTTGATATCAGGGAAAGTCAAATCGCTCATCGATATCTTCATCACTGAGCAAAGGCTGCAACAAACGAGCTTGTTGATCATCCTCTTCAATTCGTAATGTATCCATATCCATAAGCTTCAAATGATTATCAATCAACGACCTTAAGCCCCCCTCAAATGAAATTTTTTGCCGTTTGATTTCCTGAATTTCATTGACTAATTGTACCCGGCGGTCATTGGCTTCACGAACTACCCGTTCCCCCTCAATGTGGGCTTCAGCAACCACTATTTCTGCTTCTTTACGGGCATTTACTTTTACATCCTCGGTCACCTGCTGTGCCGTCATCAAGGTTTCTTGAATCGCCTTTTCACGCTCACGCATTTGTTCCAACGAAGTTCGGGTTCGGGCTAAAGACTCTTTGAGCTCGTTGTTCTGTATATGTAAACGCTCAAGCTCATCCGCCAACATTTCCAAAAAATGGTCAACCGCAGCAGTATCATAACCAAACATGCGGGTTTTGAATTTATGTTGCTGAATCTCTATCGGGGTTATCCGCATTACAAAATCCCTCTACAAATAAAAATTAGTGTGCCAACTGATACAAAAATGAGACCACTAGCTGCTGCACTACCGAAAGAATAAGGAGTAATGCAAAGGGGGATAAATCTAATGCTCCGGCTTGCAGAAAAGGTAAAAGTCGTCGTAATCGATACAAGACCGGATCGGTAGCATTATGTAAAAATCTGACGATAGGATTGTAAGGATCGGGATTAACCCACGATATCAACGCCCGGGCAATAATGATAAAAATATAAATATTGAAAGCCAAGTCGAGAATTCTGGCGATAGCGGTAAGAATAATGCTCATATTCCAAATAACCTTTCATGGATGATTTTGCCATTGAACTCTTTAAATCATTGTAATTTAAGCTTTTATACCGAATGGAAGAGAACCTGTCAAACGATTAACTAAACTGCAGCAAAGCAGAGCTTATTTTTGACTTATATTCCAAAACCAGCTAAGTTCAGCGCGAATAATATTAATCAATCACTGTGACAGCATATAAATAAAGAGGTAACGAAAATGGTACAAACTAACAATCTCAATGTTCTGGAAGTTTCACCAATAATTGCCCCCCAAGATCTAAAACAGGTCTTTCCGTTACCTTATTCAGAAGCAGCATTTGTCAATGAAAGTCGCAATACTATCAAGGCGATTCTTAATGGCACCGACAAACGACTTCTGGTAGTTGTTGGCCCATGTTCTATCCACGACCCGCTGGCAGCAATAGAGTATGCCCAGCGCTTGGCTAAACTGGCTGCAGAACTACAAGATCAACTATTTATTATCATGCGAGTTTATTTTGAAAAACCCCGCACAACAGTTGGCTGGAAAGGTCTTATAAACGACCCAGATATGAATGGTAGTCATCAAATTTCTAAAGGACTTGGGGTTGCACGGCAACTTTTTAGCACCATAACCGATCTTAAATTGCCGATTGCCTGCGAAATGCTCGATCCGATTACTCCGCAATATCTCTCCGACATGATCAGTTGGGGAGCGATTGGTGCACGTACGACAGAATCACAAACGCACCGAGAAATGGCCAGCGGTCTCTCCTTCCCGGTCGGTTTCAAAAATGGCACTGATGGCGGATTAAAGATTGCGACCGATGCTATGGCTGCAGCTTGTCGAGAGCATAGTTTTTTGGGTATCAATTTTGAGGGACGTTCATCAATTGTCCATACTTCAGGCAATCCCAATGTCCACATTGTCTTACGTGGTGGCGACACTGCTCCCAACTACTATCCTGAAGCGGTAAACAAGGCGGCAGAGCTATTGGATAAAAACCAGCTACCACCAGCAATAATGGTGGATTGCAGCCATGCGAATTCATACAAGGATCACAACCGCCAAGGTGAAGTCCTTGACAATATCATTGACCAACTAGGTGCAGGTTCAAGCCCTATCGTCGGGGTAATGATTGAAAGTAATCTGAACTCCGGCAACCAAAGTATCCCCGATGATCTTGAGCAACTAAAATATGGCGTCTCCATCACCGATAAATGTGTCGATTGGGATACCACCGTGGAGATGCTAACCAAAACTCACAATCGGCTGGCACAAAAATAACGATAACTAAGTCAGTGGATTGGAGTACCATTTACGGGACTTACAGTTGGTTCGCTCAGATCAATGGCACCAAATTTCTGCTCGTAACTGGCAATATTGTTCTGCAATAATATCATCATACGCTTAGCATGACGTGGTGACGTGATCAAACGCGATTTAACCTGCGCTTTGGGTGCTTGCGGCTGGACGTAGATACCATCGATAACAAACTCGCTATCGTTGTGATTTACAATTGCCATATTGATGTATTGACCTGAGGCGACGTCCTCATTGATCTGAATTTCCAGTTTTACTTCCTTACTTTTTTCCATAGCAAATATCTCCAGATATTTTTTTTATAAATCATTCAATAGTCGATAAACACCTTGTTCCAATTCCCAGACAATCTCACTCGCCTGCTGATGTTCATCCTTTTCTAACAATACCCGCACCCGATCAAGTTGCCCGTGAGCCTGCAACAAAACCGGTGAAAGTTTTGATTCCAAATACATCTGCGGAATTTCTCCAACCGAATCAACCCAGTCCTGCAGGTCTTCAGCAACAATATCAACCTGACGCAGTACACTAGCGGTACTTTCTGGTAAAATTTCGTAAAGGCGATCTGATTCTCTGTCTATTTGTTCTAATAGTTGGCGAAATCGTTCCGAAATTGACATAAACACTTCCTTTTCAATAATTCAATAATCAGCGCCAGCATCCTATGCGAAACAAGCACCAAAGATCAAACGTAAACTTGCCCTTACCGGTTGACTTTTTTGCTAACAGGCTGGTATTTTCTCCCCAATTACAATTGATACGCTAGGGGTGTCTACGTTACTGAGAGTTCCAGAAAATCTGGGATAACCCTTGGAACCTGATCCGGTTTAGACCGGCGTAGGGAAGCGGCAATAATTACCGATAGAAATATCGGCAGCCGCCTCATGGCGGTTTTTTTATATACTTTATGCTGATTTATCTTAACGAAAATTCGCTGGAAATAAAAACCGGTAGCAATCTTTATGAGCTCCGTGACCACAACTACGTGGCAGCTGACTTGCTGATTGTTAACGGCTATCCGGCAACTACCGACATGCAATTGCACGATGGTGATCGTATCGTCATGATTCAACGGGGCAAGCAACCTTCGGCAGAAGAGTTGGAAAGCCTGATGATGGCGCGACATACTCCGGGTGTGCATGAAAAAATTAAGCGTGGTCGGGTTGGAATTGCTGGAGCGGGAGGGCTTGGATCTCACGTTGCTTTTGCGCTGGCAAGGGCTGGGATTGGTCAACTTAATATTGCCGATTTTGACGTTGTCGAACCATCAAATTTAAATCGACAGCAATACTTTATCGACCAGATCGGCATGCCTAAGGTTGTTGCCTTGCAAGAAAACCTGCAACGCATCAATCCAGGGACAAAAGTAAATGTTTTCAACCAGAAAATAACCCCAGATAATATTGCTCTTTGTTTTGGTGAAATCGATATTCTGGTAGAGGCATTTGATACTGCCGATCAAAAAGCGATGCTGACAAACTATTTTTTGAGCAACTATCCCGATAAAATCTTGATCGCAGCTTCCGGGGTTGCCGGTTATGAAACATCTAACACCATTCGTACCACCAAGATTACGGAACATTTTTATCTTTGTGGTGATGGTGTTACTGCTGCCAAACCGGGGTGTGGTTTGATGGCACCCCGTGTGGGCATTGCCGCACATCATCAAGCCAATGCCGTATTGCGATTATTACTTAACGAATCACCGGAATAAAAATATGAAACTGACAATCAACGGGAAAACCAAAGAGTACCCGGAACAACTAACCATGCAACAACTTTTAAAACAGTTGAACCTGTCATCTGAGCGGGTTGTGGTTGAATTAAATCATAATATTCTGACCCCGGACATGCATAACGACACCACCCTCAAAAGCGAAGACACCATTGAACTGGTTCAATTTGTGGGTGGCGGATAAGATAAATTCATAAACTTTTTTTTAGCCACAGACAACTGCGGACAAAGTCTGAATGTTTAAACCACAAACAAATTAAAGCTTTTGAACAAGCAGATGGAATATGCGGTAAATTATTTTGATTTTGAATGCTACTGTCCGTGTGTGTGTCTGTGGCATAAAATACAAACAATTCATTACAGGATATTTTTTATGGATCAATTGATTATTGCCGGTAGAAAGTTTGATTCCCGCTTACTGGTCGGTACCGGAAAGTTTGCTTCAAACCAGGCTATGGTTGCTGCAATGGAAAACTCTGGCAGTGAAATTGTCACCGTCGCTTTGCGTCGGGTCGACATTGACAACCCAGAAGACTCCCTGCTTTCCCATATCGATCCGGAACGCTTTCTGCTATTGCCAAATACCAGCGGCGCGCGCGATGCCGAAGAAGCAGTTCGTCTGGCACGCTTGGCACGAGCAGCCGGCTGTGAG
>DAOWKG010000274.1 GCA_030639985.1 Desulfuromonadaceae bacterium | reverse complement strand
GGCCGATTATTCTCGATATGAGTGCCCAAATTCGTGACGCTTTAACGCGGGGAGCGGTTGAGCTGATCCTTGATATGAAGCCGGCGGTGACGGTTGAGCTTTTCGACAAGCGATTACAGCGTGAATTAGCTGCCCACAGCAATAAAGATTTTCGTAATTCCCTCGAAAATTTGCTACCGAAAGATATGATTTCATTGTTTGTCGGGCTATCGGAGATTGCTCCAGAGAAGAAATGTCATTCCATTACCAAGGTTGAACGAGCCAAGCTGTTATCGCTGTTTAAAGCATTACCATTAACGGTTGCCGGGGTTGATGGTTTTAAAAAGGCAATCATAACTTCGGGTGGGGTTTCTCTGAAGGATATTGATATGCGTACCATGGGCTCGAAGAAGATTTCCAATCTCTATTTTGCCGGTGAAATGGTTGATCTTGACGGCCCCACCGGGGGGTATAATTTACAGGTTTGTTGGTCGACCGGTTATTTGGCTGGGGTGAGTGCGGCAACTTGCTGATGGCTACTCTTTTTTTCCATCCAAACGTCTCCATAACTGGCTATAGGGTAGCTGCCGAAAATCGATACTCAGACGTTCCCGGCTTTCGGCAAGGACAAAGCCGCTATTCAACACCACGGTTTCAATCCCTTTTAAGTGGAGTGCCCCCCAGGGGATGACTACCGTATCGTATTGGTGCAGCGCTTGTAGCAGGTAGCCAATCACCGCTTGGTTGCGTTGGAAGATCAGGTCATTCATGATGATCTTATTAAGATCTGGAGTTGTATGTTCCTGAGTCCAGCGATTGAATTCACGGTAGCCTTCGGTCAAAGAATTACTATTTAAAACATGTGTTGCCAGGGCGTTGAGTACTGCCAGCGTCTGCGGATCAAATTGATTCAGGTCGATATCGGCACGCAGAAGGTCGGGAAGGTTTGGTTCGGTTGTGCTGACATTAGCTGGATCGATTGCAGCAATCGGCCGGCCTCGAAAGTGAACTTGTTCCTGCGAAGTGAGCCCCAGTAAGCCGGCGATTTTCTGGTAGCCAAACTGTTTTGCCAGTAAGTTGTCCTTATCACTAACCCCTTCCGTCAGAATAATCGTTCGAGTGTCGGGGATCGAAGCGGTGAGGTCGGTGTAGAAACTTTCCTGTGCCAGATGGATCATCCCTGCCAGCCGAACCTGTTTGTTGTTTTGCTGGTAGATTCGCTCGGACATGTAGAGTCCATTTGGTTTTAACTGCACAAAGCCAGCGGTGGTATCCTCAATCAATGCCCCAACAATAGCATAGCTGGCAAGCAGGAGAGCCATGGGCACTACCGGAATACTGATCAGGCAGAAAAAGAACAAATTGCGACCGCTAAATGGCGTTCCGGCAAACTGACTGGGGGTGAGGAACAGGTACTTTTGGTTGGATTGGCGGTTTAATTTCAGGATTACTATCCCTAGCAGCAACTGTCCGCACGATGCGAAGAGGCGGAAATAGCTGCCGACACTATTTTCAAGTGGCCAGTAGTCGAGCAAGCTCCAGCAAAGCCAGATGAAAATGGGGATCAGAATGGTTTTAGGCAGATGTTGATTAAATCCCATTCCCAGATAGACAATGGTACCGATACCGATGCAGCTTAACCAGATTAATTGCTGTATACCATCAAGAAGTTTTAAGTCTAAAAACAGATGTAACAGTTCATTGGTGATTGTCGCTATCGCCGTTGCGATAAAGAGCAGCAGGAATAGATTGGCAAGTTTTCTCATCTGTTTCCCTGGGGCACCATTTGTTCGTCTAAAACTTGTCTTACTGTCTGCAGTAATTCCTGCAGGTTAAGTGGTTTTAAACAAAAGGCATTGATCCCCTGTTGCTTGGCTTGATCGGCATTAATTTTGCGGCTGTATCCAGTACAGATGATGGTCGGGAGCTCCGGTCTGATCTCTTTGATTTTTCGAATTAGATCGGTGCCGCAAAGATTGGGCATGGTTTGATCGGTGATGATCAGGTCAAACTGTTCCGGGTTGGCGGTAAAGAGGTTCAGTGCCGCAGTGCTATCGGTCATGCTGGTGATTTTATACCCCACGCCAGACAGGATTTCTTTGCCAACATTGGCGAGCATTTCTTCATCGTCAATGAATAGGATTCTTTCGGTTCCTTTGGGGATATCTTCATGCTCTGGTTTTGTTTCGATAGCCCCTATTTCTTCCACAATCGGGAAGTAAAGCTCAAAGGTTGTCCCTTCTCCAAGGGCACTGCTAGCTTTGATTAGCCCACCATGTTGGTTGACTATCCCATGCACCGTGGAAAGGCCAATTCCTGTCCCTTCATCGACCCCTTTAGTGGAGAAAAACAGGTCAAAAATTTTATCAATGTCCTCTGCTGGTATGCCACAGCCGGTGTCTTGAATACTTATTTTGGCATAAATTCCGGGACTGCTTTCATACTGGGCGGGGATGTCTGGTTGTTGTAGTTCAACGGTTTCTAAAGAGATAGTTAAGTCCCCTGTTTCATCCATGGCGTGCATGGCATTGTTACAAAGGTTGATCAAGCACTCTTGAACTTGGGATGAATCGATATGGACGGTACGGTTACGACTGTCGGGACTGATATTGTGATGTAAATTTATCGTTGTCGGGATGGTTGATCGCAATAATTGTATGGTTTCGTCGATGATTAGTGGTAACTGTGTTGGCGCTTTGCTCTGGGGGCTCTGCCGGCTGTAGGTCATTATTTGTTGAATCAGATCGCGGGAACGCAGAGCTGCAATTTTGGCATTATCAAGGTATTTACCACTGGTGGCATCTGGGCGCAATTTTCGTTTTGACAGTTCGATATTGCCGAGAATAATCGCCAAGTTATTGTTGAAGTTGTGTGCCATCCCCCCGGCCATAACCCCGATAGCTTCCATTTTGTATTTCTGGCGGAGTTGCTCTTCAAGTTCAATATGTTGTTTTTTTGCTCGAATTTCTTTACTGATGTCACGTTTGACGGCAACATAATTAATAATTTCACCACTACTGTTTTGTACTGGTGAGATGGTGACGTCTTCGGTGTAGGGGGAGCCATCCTTCTTCTTGTTGATAAATTGGCCGTACCATGTCTTGCCGCTGACCAACGTTGCCCACATGGTTTTGTAGAACTTTGCCCCATGTTTTTTACTTTTGAGGATTCTGGGGTTCTGCCCGATGGCTTCTGCGCTGCTATAACCGGTAATCTTGGTGAATGCCGGATTAACGTATTGGATTGTCCCTTCCTTATCGGTAATAACAATGGTTTCACTGCTTTGATCAATTGCTTGCAGGAGCCGCTCGCGTTCTTCTCCCGCTTGTTTCTGTTTGGTGATATCTTTGGAGAACACCGCTACTTGGGCTACATTCCCATCCTCACCAAGAATTGGGTAGAGTGAGTTG
>DAOWKG010000238.1 GCA_030639985.1 Desulfuromonadaceae bacterium | reverse complement strand
TCACCACCACAAAAGCCGGTGGGGATAAATCCCAAAATTAATGTCCATAATAAGCTTCTGGAAGGGGTCCAAATCACTCTGGGAAGTAGCTGCGAAGAAATTAAAATTGAGCGCAGAGGACCACTGTCAATTATTGAAAATACGGTTGCTGGGGGATTCCGTTATTTGGGACTATCCAAATTGGCTGTGACTGCCGGGATAATTGAGCAGGAGATGTTTGCCGAAGTGTCTGATAGCGATACTAACTCTGAAGATTGAGACTGTAACCACGGTATCAGCAGATCACCACCATGGCAGACATTAGTAGCTGTTTTTAACCTGTTTGCTTCTCCTTCCCGTATCTCTCTGGCCGGTTCTATTGTCTCGCAAAAATGCGCTGCTGCGGTTTCTTGACTATCATTATTGCGAGGTCGGAGCGGAAGCAAAAAAAACTATAAATTAAAAAGCCTATCCGTTGGTTGTGTGATTTCAGGTAGATAGCTGGCTCAATTGAAATAATTAAAGTGCTTTAGCGTTTGGCTTATTTGTTGCTTTATGTTTTCGGTGTGAAGAGTCGACTGAATGAGTCATTCGATAAATCGAGGGAACAAAAGGAGTCGAGATGAAGCGAATTTCTATCTTAGTGGCCATTGTCCTGAGTTTTTTTGTGGCAACCAGTAGTGCGAGAGATCTGGCGGAAATCCAGCAAGAAGGTGTGCTGCGACATTTAGGGGTGCCATATGCAAATTTCATAACTGGTCAGGGCGATGGCTTAAGTGTGGAGTTGATCCGACTTTTTTCACAGTCCATTGGGGTGCGTTATGAGTATGTCGAGACCTCTTGGAAGCATGTTATCAATGATCTGGTCGGGCAACAAGTTATCCCCACTGGTGATAAAGTCAAGTTGAGCGGCTCTACCCCGGTGCGTGGCGATCTTATTGCCAACGGACTGACTATTCTTCCTTGGCGACAAAAGGTTCTTGAGTATTCAATCCCGACATTTCCAACCCAGGTTTGGTTAGTTACCAATTCAACCTCGCCAATTTGTCCGATTACTCCGCATGGCGAAGTAGCTGATATTGCAGCAACCAGTCAATTACTTGCTAAGCAAAAATTACTTGCCAAACAAAATACCTGCCTGGATCCGGCACTATACCCCTTTGCCAATGAGGATTTCAGCACCGTTTATTTTCAGGGTAATCTGCATGATATGGTTCCGGCAGTGATGCAAGGGATGGCCGATATGACATTGTTAGATGTTCCCGATGCGTTAGTCGCTATAAAACTTTGGCCGGGACAGGTTAAGGTTTTGGGGCCGTTATCACCGCAGCAGGTTATGGGGGTTGGTTTTCGTAAAGATATGCCAGAATTGAAACGCGCTTTTAATGCTTTTTTAGTTGCGCTGCAGCAGCGTGGTGATTACCAGAAACTCGTCAAAAAATATTACCCCGATGTTTTTGATTATTATCCAGGCTTTTTTCTGGACTGATCTTGTTTTTACGCTAACGACAGGATAATGACTGGATTTGGGTCAGGAGACGGTCTGAAATGGTGAAAAACGACAAACCTAAAATTGTAGAAATGCTCCCCTTGCTTGTGGCTGTTGCCAGCCTTGTCGTTATCTTTAGTATCCTGTTGGCGGTTAACTTTCAGTCTCAGCGCGCGGCACAGCTGAAAAATTTGCAAAAAATACAGCACGACGTTTATGACCGCGGTCAGCAATTTACTTTCATTGTTGACGATTTACATGAAAAATTGACCCTGCTTGCCGGTAGTAATGAAGTGACCGCTTTTTTCCGTAACCGCTCCCTGGGGATGTCCATGGACTACGGCTTGCGGGCCAGTTTGAATAATATCCACCGTTATTTTCAGACGATGTCAGAATTATCTCAACTGGGAGGTGGTCACCCCTACGTGCAAATCAGGTTGCTGGATCTTTCGGGAGAGCAGCTGACGCAGTGGTCGAAAAATGAAGAAATTCCTCCCCCGGTTGCTCCGGTTGGGTCAGAAAAACAAGTCCAGATGTTTTCGGTGGGGAAATTTCTCTATTTTAGTATGCCAATTTATGGCGGAGATGTTCTGCAAGGTTATGTTCAGACCATCGTCTCCTACCAAATCATCTACAATTATCTGTTCAGCGATACAAACGACCAGCGTTTTATTACCCATCGGGATAATATCGTATCGCATGTTGTTGGCACCGCACCGTTTGGTCGAGTATTGACTGCATTGCGCCAGCAGAATATCACCTCACCACATAAAATCGAACCGTTGGAACCAGAAATATGTTCGTTTTCTGCATTTAGGGGGATTGAAGAACCCCTGTTGTTTTTTACCGATCTGGAGAAATATCCCTTTTCGATCTACTGCATGGAAGATGCTGGAGACATTTATAATCAGGTAGTGCCAATTATGTTTTTGCTACCGTTAGTGTTGTTTTCTACCACGGTCATTGTTTTTTCCATCCGTTTAGTGCGTTCAAGCACTCGAAATCAAGTGTTGAATTATTCGTTACTGGAAGTTGAAAAGCGAGAAGCTGCATTGGCCGCCAAAAATCAGGAATTGGAACTTATCATTGCGGGAGCTGAACTGGGAACTTGGCTCTGGAATGTCCAGACCGACGAAATAGTCATTAATGAGCAGTGGTTGAATATGCTCGGTTATGACCATGAGGAAACAGTTATTACGAATGATTTCTGGCGCAGCCTGATTCATCCGGATGACCTGACGGTGGTTGAAAAAATCCGGTCTGATCACCTTGCCGGGAAAACCAAAATCTATGAGATCGATCATCGTTTGTTGCACAAATCGGGGCAATGGATCTGGGTGCATGATGTCGGTCAAGTATTCAGCCGGGATGAAAATGGTGAGCCCTTGCTGGTCATGGGAATTCATCTGGAAATTACCGAATTAAAAGAAGCGATTATGCAAGCTGGACAGGCGCAGAAGGAAGCCGATTCGGTTATCTCCAATTTTCTGGACAGTCTGTTGGTGGTTGATCGAAATTTAATTATTACCCGGATCAATAAAGCTACTTGCGTTCTCCTTGGCTATAGCGAAGATGAATTGCTCGGCAAGGCTGTTGCCACCATTTTTCGGGAACCAGACACTTTTGTTAATCGATATTTCGGTTTTCCGGAAATGCCCGATTGCGAAGCAACCTTTGAACTGCGCAATATCGAATTAAGTTTTCTCGATCGCAATGGAAAAGGTCACCCGGTATCGATCAATCTGGCTCGCCTTAAAAATGATCGGGGCGATACGGTTGGCGTTGTCGCTGGGGCCAAGGATATTTCGGTGCTGAAGCAGGCTCTGCAAAAAACCGAAAAGCAAAAATTATTTATTGAAAATATTCTCAATATTATCCCTGGCGGGCTGCTTGTTTTGGGGGAAAATTTAATGATGTTGCAACGGAATCATACTTTCAATGACCTTATTGAAACCTGGAGCGTTAAATATCAGTTAAGCGCCGAGGAGCTTTGCCAGGAAATACTTTCATCCCTGACGCAAAAAATATCTGCCAGCAGCACCGGGGAATTCTGTATTAATTCACCCAATGGTGACTTTTATATTGAGTATCATGCGTCCGGTCGCATCGAAGACAGTGAGGTGGACCGCGTGGTTTTTTTGCATGATGTTACCGATCGCCACCAAGTTGAGGCCTCGAGAAGGTTACAGTCCACAGTTCTGGAACAAAGTAGCGAAGCTATTATTATCACCGATACCGAGGGGATTATCCTTTATGCTAACGATTCTGCCAAAGATATTTCTGGTTATTCCGGGAGCGAATTGTTGGGACAAAGAACCTCTCTGTTTAAAAGTGGTGTGCATGACGAGGGATATTATCGCCAGCTTTGGGAGACTGTGCTGGGCGGAAAATTTTGGCATGGCTCGCTAACCAACCGAAAAAAAGATGGTTCTTTGATTGAAGTAGAAAGTCGTATTTCACCGGTGCGAGAAGAGCGGGGGGGGGTTACCCATTTTGTTTCTTTCTGGCGGGATGTGAGCCAGGAGCACACACTGCAACGTCAACTACTCCAGGCGCAAAAGCTTGAAGCGGTCGGGCAGCTGGCTGCAGGAGTAGCCCATGAGATTAACACCCCAATTCAGTATATTCAGAATAATGTGACATTTTTTCAGAGCTCATTTGTCGGTATTGATACGCTGCTGGACGATTTACAGCAAATGCTCAACTCTCCAGAGTTAATAGCATCCAATCGGGAATGGCAGCAGTTAATCAAGACCCATGCTGAGGAGTGTGACCTCGAATTTTTGCGTGAAGAAATCCCTCATGGACTAAACGATGTTCTTGAAGGGATAGATCATGTCGCCAAAATTGTTTCGGCAATGAAGGAATTCAGCCATCCTGGGGGAGCCGAAAAAGTTCCGACCGACTTGAACCGAGTGATTGAAAATACTACGGTTGTGACCCGTAATGAATGGAAATATGTGGCTGAACTTAAAACTGAACTTGCTGTTGATCTGCCAGTGCTGACTTGTGATCCCGGTGCCTGGAGTCAGGTGTTTCTCAATATGATAGTTAATAGTGCGCAGTCGATTAGTGAAAAATCTGCCCCCGATGGTTTAGGTCTGATCCGGCTGCAGACCCGCAAAGTTGGCGAAGAAATAGAAATACAGATTACCGATACCGGGGTTGGGATAGCACAGGAGAATCAGGATCGAATCTTTGAGCCATTTTATACCACCAAGGAGATCGGTAAGGGCACCGGTCAGGGCTTGGCTATTGTTTATGATCTCGTAGTGAACAAGCATAGTGGCTCGATTGTTTGCAGCAGTGAATCTGGTGACGGGGCTACTTTTACTATCCGAATTCCACTGAACCAGCAGGTAGAGTGAAGGACATGACTATGAATAAAATTCT
>DAOWKG010000054.1 GCA_030639985.1 Desulfuromonadaceae bacterium | reverse complement strand
GCATCGCGGTCGGGATATCGGGGGGTAAAGACTCCTACGTGCTGCTCCATATTCTCGAAGCATTGCGCCATAAAGCACCAATAAAATTTGAACTTGTTGCTATCAATATTGACGCTGGCTTTCCCGGTTATCGCAAAGAGCTGATTGAGCAGCACCTGCAACAACACCAATTTAACTATGTAATGACCAAAACCAACAGCTACCAGATAATTGCGGATAAACTTCGCCCCGGCTCTTCATATTGCGCCTTCTGTGCCCGATTAAGACGTGGGACGCTCCATACTCAGGCAGAAAAACTTGGCTGTAATAAAATTGCCCTGGGACATCATCTGGATGACTTCATTGAGACCCTCCTCCTGAACCAGTTTTTCGGTGGCACCCTGGCAGCGATGAGTGCCAAACTACTGGCGGACAGCGGTAAACTTACCGTTATTCGCCCCCTGGTCTACGTCGAAGAAGCGCTAATCAAAACCTATAGCGACCAGACAAAATTTCCCATTATCCACTGTGCCTGTACAGCAGTTAGCGCTGAAGATCAAAAGCGCCAGCAGATGAAACAATTAATCAGCAACCTTGCCAAAGAGATCCCCGAAATCAGAAACAGCATGATTGCTGCTATCGGCAACGTCCACCCTCGATATCTACTCGATTGCAATTTAAGTGCAGATAAGGAATAATTATCGACCCTACAAATAACAATATCGACAACAAAGCTCCTAAAACTATCGGTGAAAAGGATAATCAGTTGAAGAAATTTGCAGTCATATTTGCAGCATTAACTATCATTTTTTTAGTATTTTTTACCGTCAGAGCTTACTACCCCAATTTCGGAAAATTTGCGGAACCAACTAAAACCGCTCCAACGATAAGTGTAGCGAAAAAAAAGGCCGACTTTAAAGCCGCTATAATCCCGTCAGTAACTAAAATCTATGGCGATTTGATGCAGCAATATCAGCAAGTGGCAGAAGCAATCGAAACAGCTAGCGATAATGATAAGCTTGCAGCATTACGGCAAGAATACAGAGCAACCGACAACGCTGAGCTGCTGATGGCTCTCAAACCGCATCCACAGAGTATCGCCATTGCTCAGGCAGCGCTGGAAAGTTCCTGGGCAACTTCACGTTTTTACCGGGAAGCAAATAATGTTTTCGGGGTTTGGTCTTTCAATGCCAATGAACCAAGAATTGCAGCAGGGAAAAAACGGGGAGATAAAACTATCTGGATAAAAAAATATGGCTCGGTTGAGGACTCTATCCGCGATTATTACCGAACCCTGGCTAGAGGAGATGCATTTAAAGAGTTCCGGCAGCTTAAAATGGAAACCAATAACCCCTTTGAGCTGGTGACAAAGCTTGACCGCTATTCCGAACTTGGTGCCGAGTACGGCGATGAGCTAGCTGCAATAATTCGTTTCAACAAGTTCGACAGCTACGATCAACAGTAGGACTTATATTTTTAGTAATCGTTCTCATTACGCATGTTCAAGGTAATAGCTTGAAAACTTCAAGGTCGCAGGGTTGCGCCCCCGCTCGTCGCCTTACTCTTTTGTTGTGCCACAAAAGAGTAAGCAGAAAAAGGCACCCGACCTCCTTGCCAGCCGATGGCTGGGTCCCTACGTTCCACAGCTGCTTTGAGGAACAGCAAAAACTCGGCTAACGCCTCAAACATTTGCCGCTCTTTTTCTCAAATCAGCGGTTCTACTTCGGCGGCGTCACACGGGAATGGTGGTTCTCAATCAAAAACAATTGCTGCCGTGATCAATCTTTCTTCTTCATAAACTTTTTAAACATCCCCTTCGAATGTGGCACCTGCTCCCGCCGCAGGTTGATCAACCGCAGTTCGCGCAAAGCTTCGGTACAATCGGGGTTGGCTTGAACTGCCATTTCAAATGACTTCTCGGCCTGACGATCTTTTTGCAGTGCATGATAGACATGGCCAAGGTAGAGATGGGTCAAATCGAAGCTGGGATTAAGCTCCCGTGAGGCCAGCAACACCTCCATTGCCTGATTCTGAATATAAACTTTTTCGGGATCCGATTTAAACTGTGCCCAGGCAAAATAGGTCATGTACTCTGACTCTTCGGGGCTCAGTTCAATCGCTCGCTGTAACAATTTGGCTGCCGCCTTGAAGCGGCGGACTTGCAATAATGCCCGCCCTTCCTGATAGGAAGTTTCCGCCTCGATCACCTGATTAATATCAATTGATTTCCGGGTTCCACTAACCAGCTCGTCCAAATATCCGGCGCAGGCATCTTTATCACTTAGAACCGTATAAGCCTGAGTAATATAATTAAACATCTCATTGATTTTAATACTCATTTCACTGGATAGATCATTACCGAGAAAACGATCCGGATGATATTCTTTTGCCAGTCGATAATAGGCCTTCCGTGCTTCACCAGTGCCACACTGCCGCGAGAGACCGAGGGCTTCAAAGTAATCAGAATCGATAATCCGCTTATAGTCATCAAGGATTTTACGGCGTAGCTTGGTGTCGATAATTTCAGTTTCCGCGCCATCGACAGTATCGTCAACCACACCTTTTATCGGTTCCATACTACGTTCCAGCATTTCAGAAATTATCAATGCCGCCAATATTTTTTGCACTTCCCGACGTGACAAAGGGTATTGTTGTAAAACCTGCTGCATGGTTTTTGTCCCACGACAATCTTTAAAAATTGCCTCACCACGTTTACCCAGCTCGATATCCTGAAATCTATATAGCGGATTACGCGCCTGCATTAAATAATCACCGCCGAAAGGATAGAGAAAATCGTCCAGCTGCTTTGGAACCCAATATCGGTTTATCCCTTGCCTAATCAGTGCTGCCGGAGTCAGTTTAATCTTGATAATATTTTTTTTGAAATCCTTACGGGAAACAAACTGATAAGTGCCACTGCGCCAAGCAAAGGTAGATAATAACTTTTCGGTCACCTGCCGCACCAGAGCCGCGTGGGTTTCCTGCGGGGTCAACAACCCCATTTCAATCAGCACGGTACCCTGTAAACGCCCGGACTCTTTACTGCGATCAACCGATTGGTCACAATCAACCTGCGTAATAACACCTTCCTTAACCAACATCCGACCGAGACATTCGCTTAAGACATTGGAACGGCTAAAGATCGGGTAGCCATCTTTAATATAGATAACTTTTTTGGCATCCCCTCGTTGCAGATGGAGCAAACCGGTAGCCTTTTCCCGATACAACTGCTGCAATTGCAATGGGATGGTGTATTCAGAAATGGTCTGAATTCCCTCTTGAATTTTTTTCTTTATAGTTCCATCCGCAGCAAAAATACCCTCAAGCAAGTTCTGCAAATCACCACCGGTAAAAGGTTTAAGGAGGAACGCGGTCACCCCATAATCGTTTTTAGCTTCGGTTACTTGTTCGGGACTATAAAAGACCGAGGTGAGCATCACCACCGGCAGTTCACTGGTACTATCGTGTTTACGCAACGCCCGACAGATGTTTGGCCCCGAAATTTCTGGCATATTGATATCGATTAAAACCAGATGGTACTCTTCGGTCAGCAGTTTACGCATGCCAATCGAACCGCGATCAGCAGTTTCAGTCTGAAATCCTGCCGCCGAAAAAGCCTGCTGCAAAAAGTCGCGCAACTCTCGATCGTCATCAATAATCAGAATTTTTTTGTTCATGGCAACTGCCCTCCAGCAAGATCCGCTTCCGGGTTGAGATATTTATCCAACAGATTACGGATACTTCCTGTAACCAAACGATATTCCTGAATGAATTCACGCTCTGCCTGTGATCCGTGACCAGCATAGCCTAAACTGCGAGCCGCCCGCGTAAACCCTCGGTTATGGGCTGAGAGTTCATTCATCGACTGATCATAAAGGAGACGCAGTCGGTTTTCCAACCGGCGTAAAAACTTATAGCCACTGATCAACAAATCGGCATCTTCCGCTGGCAAAATTGCCATTTTAACCATAGTTTCAAGTAAGTTAACAGTATTCTGCCTTCTTAACAACTCAATCTTGTCGGCATGGAGCAATTGCAGGTATTGGGTGATAAATTCGACATCAACCATCCCGCCACGCCCGGTCTTGATATTAAAGTGGTCGTCCCGTTCTTTGGCGTTTTCAAATTCCATCCGCTGCCGCAACCGGTAAATTTCAACCTGAAGATTTTCTGGCACCGGCCGCTCAAAGGTTAATTTGGAAATCACCCGCTGCAATTGCTCGGCAAATGGAACCGAGGCATATACTACCCGTGCCTTGGTCATCGCCTGCCGTTCCCACGGCTGCGCCGATTCTTGATGGTAACGCTCAAATGCTGCCAGGCTGGTAACCAATGGCCCTTGATTCCCGGATGGACGCAACTGGGTATCAATCTTGTAGACCGACCCCTCGCGGGTAACCAGAGTTAAAGCGGTAATAATACGTTGTGCCAGCTTAGCAAAATATTCATGATTACTGATTTGACGAAACCGCTTTGGATCGGTCTCTGCCAGCGGTTGCGTTCTCCCCTCCTGCTCATAAATAAAAATAATATCGAGATCAGAATGGTAGTTCAGCTCATGACCACCAAGTTTTCCCATCCCGATAATTGCAAAAGCCGTTTCCGGCTCATTGCTGGCATCGGTGTCACCAAATGGGGCGCCAAAGCGACCGACCAATTCGTGTCGGGCCATTTTACATGCCTGCGCCAGACATACTTCGGCCAACAGCGACAACTGTTTAGCACCGACACCCTGCCGCATATCACCGTGCAGATCGTTGAGGGCAATCCGTAAAAATTCCTCATTACGAAAGCGTCGCAGCCCGTCGAGTTGCAATTCATAATCTTCGGCCAGCGCCATTTGCTCAGCCAGATCCAGTTGCAACTGGGAAAGATCCTTTTCGGCAACCGCACTGGTGGAACCAACCATGGTATCGAGTAATTCGGGGCGCTGAATAAATATTCGCGACAACAATTGGCTCGAACCAAACAAAGCTATCAGCAGTTTGACAATTGCCGGATTTTCAACCAACAACGAGAAAAATGAGTATCTCGCCCTGATGCGGCGCAAAAAAGCATCGAAGTTATTCAATGCCTGATCGGGATTGGGAGAATCGAGCAGCTCACCCATCACCAATGGTGCTATTTTCTCCAAACTTCGGCGCGCGCGCCGGGTTAAACGGATGTCCAGATCATCGCCCCGCAACATCGACAAACTATCGTAAGCTGCATCGGGGTTGGTAAAACCGTTTTCTTCGAGGACATCTTTAACCAGATCGGGGTCAGATTCGGCATCAAAGATAAATGCAACCTCTGGGCGGACTTCGCACTCTTCATCTTCAGCAGAATAAAACAAATCCTTAAAAATAGTGCTGACGGCGCTACGATGGCGCTTCAGTTCAAATGCAAATTCGTTATAATCGACAAAACCGCTCCGGCGTGACAAAAGTTCAAGGTCGTGGGCTTGCTGCGGCAAATTATGGGTCTGTTGCTCCTGCACTATCTGAATCCGATGTTCAACCATCCGTAAAAATTGATACGCATCCCCCAGCAATTGTTGGTCTGCGGCGGTAATAAGTTCCTCATCCCGCAATAGTTGCAACATTTGTAATGAATTACGTTGCTGCAACTGCGGTCTGGTGCCAGCGTTAACCAGTTGCTGGGTCTGGATAAAAAACTCAATTTCTCGAATCCCGCCATGTCCCAACTTAAGATTGCGCTCACCCTCCTGTTTCCGGCGCAAGCTGGTGTTAATTTTCTGCTTCATCAACTTGATATCTTCAATCATGCCAAAATCGAGATAACGGCGATAAATAAACGGTTTGAGCCGTTGCAGCAGTTCTGTCCCCAAAGCAATATCACCCGCTACCGGACGGGCTTTTATCAATGCTGCCCGCTCCCAGCTCTGCCCCCACGATTCGTAATATGCTTCAGCACCATTTATCGAAACGGCCAAGTCACCATTGTTACCATCGGGGCGCAACCCGGTATCAACCCGGAACACAAAACCATCAGCCGTAACCTGATGCAGCGCTCGGGTCATCAACTCAGCTAACTTGACAAAATACCGATGCAGGCTGATTTGTTCCCCCCGGCTGCCACCGACCGTTTCGCCACGGGTTGAAGAGTAGCAATAAATCAAATCGATATCGGATGAGAAATTTAGTTCCCGGCCCCCCAGTTTCCCCATCCCCAGAACCGTCATGGTCGCAGTTTTGGTGGCATCATCGCCATCCTCCTGCAGCGGCTCGCCATATTCCTGCTG
>DAOWKG010000245.1 GCA_030639985.1 Desulfuromonadaceae bacterium | reverse complement strand
GGCGCAATTGGCCAAAGAGATCTGCCCAGAGGTGCGGGCGGTTTTTGGCGGACCCCATGTTTCGGCGTTGCGGGAGCAGTTGCTCAACGATTATCCTGCTGTTGATGTTTTGGTAGTTGGTGAGGGTGAAGAAACCCTGCATCAATTGATGCGCAATGGGTTTGATAATGGCAGTGCCGTAACCGGAATTGTGCTACGTGACAGTAGTGGTCTTCCTGTGTTCAATGGTTATCGTGAAACCGGGATTGAGCTTGATACCCTCCCCTTTCCTGCTTACGAGAAGCTGGAAGGTTTTCCCGAAATCTATAAACTACCGATCTTCAACTATCCCAAGGCTCCCAGCACCAGTTGTATCTCCAGCCGTGGTTGCCCCTATGCGTGCAGCTATTGTGACCGTTCGGTTTTTCAACGCTCATTCCGGTTTAACAGCGCCGATTATCTCTATCGCCACGTTAAATATTTACATGACCGTTTTGGCATTCGCCACATCAATTTTTATGATGATCAATTTACTTTTAAGCGGCAACGGGTCGAAGATTTTTGTAATCTGATGATTGCCAATCCCCTCAGAATGACCTTTAACTGTGCGGTTCGTGCTGAACACATTGATGGCGAACTGCTAGCGTTGATGAAAGCGGCTGGCTGCTGGATGGTTAGTCTGGGAATTGAGACCGGTGATGAAAACCTGCTGGCGCAACATCGCCAAAATGCCGATTTAAACATGTTGGCAACCAAAATTAAGATGATTAAACAGGCAGGAATTCGCACCAAGGGTTTGTTGATGATGGGGTTGCCGGGGGAGACCGAAAAGAGTATCCAATTAAGTATGGATTATGTCTTTTCGTTGCCGATTGACGATTTTAATCTTTCCAAGTTTACCCCGTTTCCCGGTTCGCCAATTTACGAAAATATTCATGCCGTGGGTACGTTTGACGAAGATTGGCCGAAGATGGATTGTATGAGTTTTCAATTTGTCCCCCATGGTATGACCAAAGAACGGATGGAAGAACTGTTTAACAATTTTTATCGTACCCACTTCCAGCGCCCCAAGGTGTTACTCGGTTACGTTACCATGTTGTGGAAATCACCCGATAGCTGGCGGCGGTTTATGGCTGATTTGGTCGGGTTCTTAAGCTTTATCAAAAGTAGCAAGCGGCTTGGGGATGAAAAGTCGAAATGAGTATCGCTGCTGTTGATCATATTCTGGTGGTAGTTCCCCTCTATAACCACGCGGCTACGGTACGTGATGTGGTCGAGCGGGTATTGCAGCTCCATCCCCATGTCCTGGTGGTTGATGATGGTAGCAGTGATGCCGGGGCAACGGTACTGGATGGTCTCGATATCAAGGTGATTCGGCAACCGGAGAATCGCGGTAAGGGGGAGGCGTTAAAAACTGCCCTTGCTGAGGCGCAACGGTTGGGGTTCAGCCATATCATTACCATTGATGCCGATGGCCAACATTATCCCGAAGACTTGCCTAAAGTTATCGCGGCGATAGCGGCTGACCCCTGTGGGATTATCGTTGGTAAACGTGATTTTGAGCAGACAACCATCCCGGGTTCATCCCGGTTTGGGCGTAACTTTTCCAATTTTTGGCTGCGGGTACAAACAGGTAAATCGCTAGGCGATTCTCAGAGTGGGTTCCGGGCCTATCCGGTAAACATTGTGCTGGGATTACCACTCCATGAAAAACATTATTCTTTTGAGGTAGAAGTGCTAGTGCGTGCTGCATGGGCGGGAGTTCAGCTATATGATGTCGATATTCAGGTTTATTATCCGACTGCAGCAGAGCGCATCTCTCACTTTCGTGGTTTTGTTGATAATTTTCGCTTAACGGTACTGAATACCAAATTAACCTTTCGATCGGTAGCGCCATGGCCCCATCGAAAATTGGTAGAGAGTGGTGAAGTTGAAGTAAAGGTTACGATTTTGCACCCGTTGCAGTCGATTCGGACTCTTTTATCAGAAAATACCACCCCGAGCCAGTTAGCTGCTGCCGGGGCACTGGGAATTTTTCTCGGGGCATTGCCTCTTTTGGCACTACATACAATTGTTATTTTGCTGTTTTCCGGTTTCTTTCGTCTTAACAAGGTTGCCTCTATTGGTGCCAGTCAGTTATGTATGCCGCCGCTGGTGCCGGGGCTCTGCATCGAAGTTGGCCATTATTTGCGCCATGGTAATTTTTTGACCGAAATTTCGCTGCAAACCCTTGGCTATCAAGCGGTTGATCGCTTCTATGAATGGTTTATCGGTTCTTTGATCGTCGGACCCTTGCTGGCTTTAGTGGTGGCGGTATTTGTTTATCTGGTGGCGGGGACGTTTAAGCGTGAATTGTCTGGAGAAGGTTGTGGCGGAGAATAAGTCAGAAGCGTCCGCCAAGGTTAAGCAACGTTGGACCAGCCGTAGTTTGGGGTCATCGTGGCAGCACCAGAGTTTTTATCTGCTGATTCGGTGTGGTGGGCAGCAAGCGGCATATCTGCTCCTTTACTGCGTGGTGTTTTATTATACATTGTTACCTTCGATTCGGCAGAAGTGTAGCTATTATCTCCGGCGTCGATTCCCTCATGCCGGTTGGTGGCAGCAGTTTTGGAACAGTTACAACATGAATCTTGCCTTGGGCAAGGTTTTGGTTGATCGGGCACTGGTTGGTATTCTCGGAGCAGGTCAGGTTGATGTGGTTCTGCATGGCAAACAAGATTTTCTCGATTTGGTTGCTGAAGGTAATGGTGTAATTCTGGTTAATTCCCATATCGGTTGCTGGCAGGTGGCAGCATCGGTATTGGACTTTGTCGATACCCCGATCAATTTGTTGATACAACGTGAGGAGGGTGATATTGATAGGCACCATTTTGAGCATAACGGGAGCGAATGTCCTTACCGGATTATCGACCCGCGTGGTTATCTCGGGGGGGTAATGGAGATGCTCGGAGTGTTGAAGCGGGGCGAGGTATTATCGGTCATGGGTGACCGGATGCTCGGCAATGATAAAAATGGAGTTGAAGTTGATTTTATGGGGGGAACGGTAACGTTTCCATTTAGTGCCTACAAACTGGCTTCGGCAACTGGTGCGCCGATTGTGGCGTTGCTGTCGCATAAAGTTGGGCGCAAGAGTTATGCAATTGAAATTTCTCAACCGATAAATGTTCCCGGTGATCTGGGACGGGGGAAGGAAGATTTTATCCCTTATGTGCAGGAATATGCTGAAATATTAGAGCGGTTTTGTGACGATCATCCGTTTCAGTTTTTTAATTTTTTTGATTTGTGGCAGAATGAAGTGGGTGAAGAATAGAGTAACTTTATTGTTGCTTGGGAAAAGCAAGACCGTCGGTTTTCGGACCGACAGCCGACTTCATTTTCTTTGATCGCAAAGAAAACGCAAGCAAAAG
>DAOWKG010000085.1 GCA_030639985.1 Desulfuromonadaceae bacterium | reverse complement strand
TTACCGGTAACGTCCTGCGGGATTACCTGACCGACCTGTTCCCAATCCTCGAGCTGGGTACTTCGGCTCGTATGCTCTCTATCGTTCCTTTGATCGAAGGTGGCGGTCTGTTTGAGACCGGTGCTGGTGGTTCCGCTCCTAAGCACGTTGAGCAGTTCCTCAAAGAAGGTCACATCCGTTGGGATTCCCTCGGTGAGTACTGTGCTCTGGTTCCTTCTTTGGAGCAAGCTGCTGCTGCTGACAATAACCCGAAGGCTGCCATTCTGGCTGAGACCCTGGATGCTGGTATCAGTGGCTACCTTGAGAACCAAAAATTGCCTTCCCGTAAGGTAAAAGAGATCGATAACCGTGGTGGTAGCTTCTATCTTGCCATGTATTGGGCTCAGGCTCTTGCTGCTCAGGATAAAGATGCTGCAATGAAGGCGCGTTTTGCTAAAGTCGCAGCAGATCTTGAAGCAAATGCTGCTAAAATTGATGCTGAAATGACCGATTGTCAGGGTTCCCCGGTTGATGTTGGTGGTTACTTCAAGGTCGATCCAGCCAAAGCTGCTGCAGCTATGCGTCCAAGTGCAACCTTGAATGCAATTATCGACGCAATGTAATTAAGTTTAAGTACTTAGCCAGGATCGGGATAAATATTTTATCCCGATCCTATATTTAATTTTCCTAAATAAGGAGAGAGACAATGGCCAGACCTAAAATTTCGTTAATCGGTGGTGGACAGATTGGTGGCGTTCTAGCTCAACTATGTGCCCTGCGTGAGCTTGGTGATGTGGTTCTGTTTGATATCGTTGAAGGCATGCCACAAGGTAAAATGCTTGATATCGCTGAAGTTGCCCGTATTGATGGTTTTGATGTAGATCTTAAGGGAACCAACAGCTACGCTGATATCGCTGGTTCTGATATTGTTATCGTTACTGCTGGTCTGCCACGTAAGCCTGGCATGAGCCGTGATGATCTGCTTGGTGTTAACGCCAAGATCATGAGTCAGGTATCTCAAGGCATCAAAGAGTTTGCTCCTGAGTCTATCGTTATCATCATCTCTAACCCACTTGATGCCATGGTTACTTTGTGTCAAAAAGTTACCGGTTTCCCACCAGAGCGTATCATTGGTCAAGCTGGTGTTCTCGATTCTAACCGTTTCTGTTCCTTTATCGCTTGGGAACTCGGCGTTTCGGTACGCGACGTAAATGCTATGGTTCTTGGCGGTCACGGTGACACCATGGTACCTATCATTCGCTATGCTAACGTTAACGGTATTCCAGTTATGGAGCAGTTGATCCGTAAGTACGGTGACGAAGCAAAAGCTAAAGAAGTTATGACTGCTATGGTTGAGCGTACTAAAGCTGCCGGTGGCGAAGTTGTTAAACTTCTTGGTAACGGTTCTGCTTTCTATAGCCCAGCTTCTTCTGCTGTTGCAATGGCTGAAGCTATCTTGCGTGACCAGAAGCGGGTTCTCCCTTCATGTGTTCTGTTGCAAGGTGAGTTTGGCGTAGATAACTACTATGTTGGTGTACCTTGTATTCTCGGCGCTAAAGGTGTTGAGGGTATTATTGAGTTTGAACTTGATGCTGAAGAACAAGCATTGTTTGACAACTCAGTAGCCGCAGTAAAGGGTCTCATTGATGAGCTTCCCTCTATTCTCCCTGACTTAGCTGATGTTCTAAAAAGCTAAATCAGCCAGATAAACAGGCAAGAACACAACAGGGGCAATGGAGACATTGCCCTTGTTGTGTGTCAGCAACCTTAGGTGCAAAATTCCTTATATTTTTATTCTGAATAACGCCTGTTTATCCAAACTGAATAGTGTTTAGTCGATTTCGTCAAAAGCACCATATATGCTTGCATCGGGTTTGCCGTTAATGCTATATGAGTTCGCGTTTGGCAAAAAACAATGTTTGATTGCTGTAATTGGCAGCATATTTCTTGAAACATCTCTTTATTAACAGGAGACAGTATGGCAGAGAATGCAAAACTCACAAGTGCTGAGCAAATTGTTATTAAGTTTACCGGTGACTCCGGTGACGGCATGCAGCTCATCGGAAATCAGATTACCGCTCTGGCTGCATTGGACGGTAATGATGTTAACTCCCTTCCCGATTATCCTTCAGAAATCCGCGCACCTGCCGGTACCATCGCTGGTGTTTCTGGTTTTCAGATGTGTCTCGGCGATCACAAAATCTACACTGCTGGTGATGCACCAGACGTGTTGGTTGGTTTTAACCCAGCGGCGGTCAAGCACAGCTCCAAGTTTGTTAAAACTGGCGGCATGATCATTACTAACTCTGATTCATTTACCGAAAAAGCAATGACAAAAGTTGGTTATGAAAGTAATCCACTTGAAGATGGTAGCCTTTCTGGTTATGACGTCAAAGCTATTCCAATGACCACTTTGGTTCGCGAAGCATTGACTGATATGGATATGCCTAATGCTGCCAAAGATCGTAGTAAAAACTTCTTCGTCATGGGTGTTTTGTGTTGGTTGTTCGGCAAAAATAAGCAGCTGGTACTCGATTTCATCGATGAAAAATTTGGTCCTAATTCTAAGAAGCCATTGGCAAAGGTTGCTGAAGCTAAT
>DAOWKG010000249.1 GCA_030639985.1 Desulfuromonadaceae bacterium | reverse complement strand
TTTATCAAGTTGATCTCGATACAACAAATAAAGGTAGGCCAAAAACAACATGATAAAAAATGTTCCCAAACCAACCATAACCCGGAATGAATAAAAGATCAGTGGCACATACGGCACTGCTTCTTCGGCAGTTTCCAGATAACCATAACCAAGATAATCGCTATTTTTTTCAAACAGGGTTAATGCATTTGCGGCAGCAAGCTGATCACCTGTTTTTTGCGCCGCTTTATAATCGGCTAAACTGGAAACAGCTAACTTGCCATACCCCATTTTTTCTTCGACACCCATGACGTTTTCAGCGGCGTTGCCATATACCAGATCATCAATACCGGGAACAAAGCTGTTGATATCCCGGTTTGCCAATAACGACAATACCATCGGTATCTCAACTTTAAAAATAAAGGCATCCTGATCGTCACCGGGTTCTTTACTAAAATTCAACATCCCGGCCGCTACTAAACCAGCTGGTGCCTCACCATGATACAGCCCTTCCATGGCCGCAAGCTTCATCGGCTGAACGTTAGCGGTATGGTAAGCATGCTCATCACCAGTATAAGCGACAAAAAGTGAAGCCAGCAGACCAAAGGTACAGGCTACCGTCAATGAACGTTTAGCAAACAAAATATGGCGTTTTTTCAATAAGTACCAGCTAGAAATAGCGACGACGAACAATGAGGCATATAAAAAGGCCGAACTGGTAACGTGGACGAAATGACTGATAGCAACGGGCGAGGAAACAATTGCCCAGAAATCGACCATTTCAAACCGCGCTGAATCGGGATTAAACATCATCCCTACCGGATTCTGCATCCAGCCGTTGGCAACCAGAATCCAGACCGCTGATAAGTTAGAACCAATCGCGACCATCCAGGTAGAGAAAAGGTGGGCTCTTTTGGAAACCCGATTCCAACCAAAGAACATGACGGCAAAGAATGTTGCCTCAAGGAAAAAGGCAAGCAGTCCTTCAATCGCCAGCGGCACGCCGAAGATGTCGCCAACCATCCAGGAATAATTAGACCAGTTAGTGCCGAACTCAAACTCCAGAATGATTCCGGTCGCAACACCAATCGCAAAGTTAATCCCAAACAGTGTCATCCAGAAACGAGTTAATTTTTTCCACTGTTCATCGCCGGTCTTTACATAGATGGACTCAAAAAAAGCACAGATGAACGAAAGGCCAAGAGTCAAAGGAACAAAGATCCAATGATACATGGCCGTTAGGGCAAACGTGGCTCTCGCCCAGTTCACCATGGTTAAATCAATCTGTTCAATCACGTTTTCTCCTCCTATTCGCTATTTGTGGACAGGTCATATCAGTTATTTATCAGTCGAAGGTCGGGTCAGATTGGATAACACATGATCTGCCCGTTCTGCATCAGTATCGAAATTTGTTGCCAGAAAATTTGGGAAGAAGAAAACTTTAAGAACTGCGAACATTATGAACAATTTGATAAAGATGATTTTCCAGAGGGTCCGCCCGACAACCATCGACCGGAATCCGTCATAATACATACTAAAAGCACTTTTAAACATTGGCTCACTATCCCTCAATATGCAGTAATTTACCTCAATACATAACCTCTAGAGTCATATTTACACTTTATATTGTCCTGTAGTCAAGGGTAATTCTAACAGCAAAAGTAAGATTTTCAACTTTGGTAAACTTTCGTATTTGTTGACCATTCCCGTTTTAAAACAATTTTATAAGTTGACTACAATGGTGGCAATAGAGTTTTTTACGGTAAAACAACTACTTCACACTGGACTGCTTAAAAAACAACTGTCATGATGCAACGATAATTTTATCTGGAATATAAAGAAGTCATGAAGCGACAACAAAACCACAACTCCACCACCTTTTTGCCAACCAACCAGCAGGAAATGAAAAGAATCGGCTGGGATGAACTTGATGTGTTATTTATCACTGGTGATGCCTATATTGACCATCCTGCCTTCGGCACAGCACTACTAGCCCGGCTCCTGGAAAGTAAAGGTTACCGGGTTGGCATTTTGGCACAACCAGACTGGAAAGACCCTGATGCTTTCCGCATTATGGGTCGTCCACGTCTATTTGCCGCTATTTCTGCCGGTGCGATGGATTCAATGGTTAACCATTACACCGCCGCCAAAAAAATCCGCCATAACGATGCCTACACTCCAGGTGGTAGTGCCGGAAAACGTCCTAACCGCGCCGTAATAGCCTACACAGCGGCAATAAAAGGTGCATTCAAAGGGTTGCCTACCATTATTGGTGGAATTGAAGCGAGTCTACGTCGACTGGCACATTACGATTATTGGAGTGACAAGGTCCGCAGATCAATTTTGATCGACAGCAAGGCCGATATTTTGATTTACGGAATGGCCGAAAATGCCCTACTGGAAATAACAGATCGACTCGATAAAAGCGAAGCGGTAACAACCATTACCAATGTAAAGGGAACTGCCTTCGCAACTGGCAAAAGTTGGAAGAATTGCATCAGGCTACCCAATTTTGATCAAGTTTCAACTTCTACCGATGAATACAATACTGCTTTCAAACTTGCCAGTGGTCAGGAAAATCCCTTTTCCGCCAAACCATTACTACAAGCGCATGGTAACCGTAACTTGATCATCAACCCTCCTGCCCTGCCGCTAAGTGAGACAGAACTAGATTTCCTTTACACCCTACCTTATACCCGCCAGCCCCATGGGCAATATAAGGAAAAAATTCCAGCATTCGAACAAATTCAAAATTCCATTACCAGTCATCGTGGTTGTTTTGGTGGCTGTTCGTTCTGTGCCATAACCCACCATCAGGGGAAAACGATCCAGTCCCGCTCGATCAAATCAATTCTCCACGAAATAGACCAGCTCACCACCCAAAAAAGTTTTCGGGGTACTATCAGCGACATTGGCGGGCCAACAGCTAACATGTATGGGCTCAGCTGCGGCAACCATAAAGCAGAAATAAATTGTCAAAGGAAAAGCTGCATCTATCCTAACATCTGTAAAAACCTGATCACCACCGATCAACCAGCAACCACATTGCTAAAAAAAATTCGCCAACATCCTAAAATAAAACATGCATTTATCGCTTCAGGAATCCGCTACGATCTGCTCTCACTACAACACGATTACTTTACCGACTTATTACAGTACCATATCGGTGGTTTACTGAAAGTTGCCCCCGAATCGACCAGTGATAAAGTAACTGCCGTTATGGGCAAGCCTGGCGCACAAGTTTTCACCAATTTTCTTATGCAATTTCGGCAGCATAGCAACAACCTGGGGCTGCGACAGACGGTAGTTCCATATCTGATCAGTAGCCATCCAGGCTCGACCCTGAATGATATGATTGATGTTGCCCTCTATCTAAAACGACACCACCTCAAGGTAGAACAAGTTCAAGATTTTACTCCAACACCAGGGAGCCTTTCTACCTGCATCTACCATACCGGCAAGCACCCGTTAACCAACGATAAAATCTACATTCCTCGTACTACCAAGGAGAAGCGACTGCAAAAGGCGCTACTACTCTTTCATAAACCGGAAACAAAGAGGGACATTTTAGAGGCACTCAAAATTTGTCAGCGTGAAAATGTGGCAAAAGAACTATTTGATCAGCCCCAGCAAACCCCTCTAAAACCGCGGCCACGGCAAAAGCACAAACCCCATCGGCAAAAGTAAATACGGTTCAGAAAGTCATCCAAACAGCTCTCACCCAGAACTGTATTTTTTTACCCTAAGTAAAATTTTGCTTGACAATTCCCCCTAATTTTTGTTTGTTTGCCTGTGCTCAAAAAACACTGTTCTGCTTTTATTTACGCAAGTATTTAGAACTTTATTTTAAACAGAAACACGATGCCAGCCCGATCACTACCACCTAGACCCCCATGTTCGGGCAAACTTATTAATTTTTTTGTAAAGGGATGCCAAAGATGTCAGAAAACAAAATTAAGCCCTCATTGCAAAATCCTCTCGCCGCAACGGAAGAAGTAGAATTCACCATCCCCGGTGAAATTGCTGGTCAAACCGGTGCTTACGAAGAGGTAATGAAAGAAGGTCATGATCTGATTCAACGTCCGATCAATTCGGTTCCAGTTGGTCAAATTGAAAAACAACACTTCAAGCAACGGATGACCGTCTGGGAGCGAATTAAGGTTCTCACCGACAGCGATCCGAATATCATGTTCCAGAACTGGGGTAAAAACCTTGACGGCGCTTCACTGGTTACCGGCATCCTCAATATCGGTGGTCGCGATGTTGCCCTTTACGGTCACGATTTCACCGTCCGGGCTGGATCCATTGATGCTACCAACGGTCAAAAGTTAGCCCGACTGATGAACATGGCGGGAGAAAAAGGGATTCCCCTGATCGGCATGAACGACTCAGCCGGTGCTTTCGTTCCAGCCGGTGTCGGTGGTCTTGATGGCTATGCCGAAGCATTTACCGCTCTGCGCAAAATCAGCGGTGTGGTACCTACGGTAATGTGTATGTTCGGCTTCAATGCCGGTGGTGGTTCCTACCTCCCCCGCCAGGGAAGCTTCATTATCCAACCAGAAGATACTTTCTTTGGCCTGACCGGGCCAGGGGTTGTCAAATCGGTTCTTGGTGAAGATATCACCCCGGAAGATCTTGGTGGGCCCAAGGTTCATTCAGCTTCAGGCGTAACCGATCTGACTGTTGCTGACGAAACCGCAGCTCTACGTACCGCTGCTAGATTGATCAGTTACGTCCCTGACAACAACCACAGCATGGCACCATTCCAGAAAACCAGTGATCCACTCGATCGGAAAACCTGGGAGATCAACACCCTGCTGAAAAAAGCCTTCAACTCGCCAACTGGTTTCAACACTCCATTTGATGTCTCAATCATTATCCAACAGATTTGTGACCACGGTGATTATTTCGAAATCCAACCAACCAGAGCGCGTGAAGCGATTACCGCATTTGGTCGTCTCGGTGGCAATGTAGTTGGTTTTGTTGCTAACAACTCGGCAGTTTCTTCCGGGCAGATTGATTGTGATTCGGCTCTGAAGATTGCCCGTTTTGTCCGCTTCTGTAACATCTACAACATTCCATTGATTTTCATGGAAGACACAACTGGTTTCTTACCCGGTCGTGAGCAGGAAGCACGCGGTATAGTTCAAGCTGGTCGGACCATGCTCGACTCCATCGTAGATGTCCGCACCCCGCGGATTTTGCTGATTCTCCGTAATGCTTACGGTGGTGCCTATGCTTCTTACAACAACTATCCTACCGGTGCTGACTTAGTGTTGGCATTACCAACTACCCGCTTAGCAGTTATGGGTCCAGCCGGTAAAGAATTTGTTTACAAAAAAGAAGTCCGCGCAGTTCGGGGAGCGATTAAACAACGGGTTGCTGCCGGCATTGCCCAGCGTCTTGAAGCCGGAATGAATGACACCGCTGCCAAGGCTGATGCCGAAAAAGAAGCGGCAGAATGGCTCAAGGTGGAAGAAGCAGTTCTTAACCTGCGTTACGAGAAAGAATTGATGAACCCGAAAGAGGGTCTTGCTCTTGGTTCAATTTCTTCGCTGGTTATGCCAACTGACTTGCGTAAGGTACTGGGTGAAAATCTCAATTTCTTCCTGCGTCATTACGAGCCGTCAGCTTGGCAGGGAGTACAGCGCGAGTTCCATTAATCGCTGCGACTAATTTTATTCGCCTATATTTTCAATTACATGGAAAGTGGAGATTAATCCCATGGCTCAAAATACAGACTTATATGCAAACAATCCGTTAATCCACAGAGACCGTCGGCTTGCTGAATCGACATCAGAGTGGGTACGTTCTTTCTCCTGTACCGAACTTTCACCACTCATCGTCTGCCGCGGTCCAATCCGTAAAGAAGCGATGGATGTTTACAATGAGATGGGGATTAGCCACTACGGCATCCTCCTTTCGGAGAAAGATTCTATTGTCTACCCCAATGCGCTGTCACCAGAGTTACGACAGTTGACCGACACCAGCAGAGTTCATCGGGTTCCAGACTACAGCGGTGCCTCAAAAGAAGAGCGGGTCGAACGAATTCAGCAGATTATCGATATCGCCAAAGACAATGGTTACGATTCGGTCTTTTCGGGCTACGGTTTCATGGCCGAAGATGACGAATTTGTTGCTGCCCTCGAAAATGCCGGGCTCAAATTTATCGGTCCCTGCTCCGGCACCCAACGTGCTGCGGGCAAAAAAGATGAGGCAAAGCGTACTGCGCTACAGGTTGATGTTTCGGTAACTCCTGGTATCGACAATGTTACCGCCCGCACCCTGTTAAACAAGCACAAAACTTTGGAGCAATTGGTAGCGTTAGTAAAAGCCGAAGATCTAAATGTTGATAAAGCAACTCTCGAAGATTCTGATCTCACTCTGGAGCAGCTGGCCGACAAAATTCTTTTTGCCTCCTATGACAAAGGGATCGATCTCTTCTCGATCGAAGAACTTTGCGCTCAAGTAGAAGTACAATGTATCGACATGTTCAAAAACTATCCTGGTGCCAGAATTCGCTTGAAAGCAATTGGCGGCGGTGGTGGTAAGGGACAGCGGATTCTCGGTGCTTCATTGTTGACAACTAAAAACCCCACCGATAAACAGGTTCAAGAAGCTTCAGCAGTTGCCCCAGGTTTGGTTCGTGAAATTTTGAACGAAGTCAAAACCAATGGTATCGGTGACAATAAAAATGTTCTGGTGGAACTTAATATTGAGCAAACTCGCCACAATGAAATCCAGTTGATCGGTAATGGCAAGTGGGCAATTGCCCTTGGCGGCCGTGATTGTTCGCTGCAAATGCACGAGCAGAAACTCCTCGAAATTTCGGTTACTCAGGAAAGTCTGGAAAGCGAAATTGCCAAAGCCAAAGCGGCAAAGCTACCCAAGCAGCAAAAAGCACTGGAAGAAGATCTCGTTGTCCTGAAACGGATGGAAGCTGAGTCGGAGCGTTTTGGCGAAGCTGTTGGTCTTGATTCGGCATCGACTTTTGAATGTATCGTCGATGGCAATCGCCATTATTTCATGGAAGTAAATACCCGGATTCAGGTTGAACACCGGGTAACAGAACTGGTTTACAGCCTTAAATTTACCAACCGCGATGATGATAATGATTTCTTTATCGTTGAATCATTGGTTGAAGCGATGGCTCTTCTTGCAATGCACAAAGAGCGTCTACCTAAACCAGTAAGAATTTCACGATTTGCGGCAGCGGCTGAAGCACGTCTCAATGCTACCGACAGTTCACTGTCACCAAGTGCCGGTGGTTATATTCGTTATTGGTCTAAGCCAATCGAAGGCGAAATTCGCGACGATCAGGGGATCTGTATTCCTAACCCTGACACCAACCAGTTCATGCGCTACCATCTGGCCGGAGCTTATGATTCCAACATTGCCCTCCTCTTGACCAAAGGTGAAACCAGAAGCGATAGCTACGACCACCTTTCAAAAGTACTCAGCAGTACCAACCTGCGAGGGTCTGATCTGGCAACTAACCTGGGCTTCCATTACGGTCTGGTAAACTGGTTTATCGGTAACAACGTCATGGCCAAACCGACCACCCGTTTTGTTGTCCCATATTTAACCTTGGTCGGCAAAATCAAAGAAGAAGCCCAAAAGCTAGATGTCGTTTTTGCTTTCTTTGCGATGAAGAAACATTATGCAAAATTCTATGCCGATGATAAAGATGCCGTCAAAGCTTCATCTGCAACCCTCGATCGCAAAGGGACACTCCTCACCCGGCCAATGGAAAAATTACTGCAAGATCCACATTTGCTATCGGGCTGGTTAAGCCTTAATCGGGAAAAGTTTACTTTCAAGGATGGCAAAATTGTATGGCTTTGCAATCCACTGGTCATTCTCGCAGAGACTTACGAGTATCTCAACATGACCTGGCGTGAAGATGCTCCAGCAGCAGAAGTTATCTGGACTCACGATCGTGATCTTCTTGACGGTGCCCTGGCATTCTACGCCGAACTCCGAAATAAATTTTCGGTCAGCAAACAAGAATTTGTTAAATTGAATGATATTCTTGGCAAAACTAAACCACAAGGTGGTTATGATGCTGAAACTTGGGCTAAAATTCAGGCTGCCCATGTTGGTTACGAAATCGGGAATGAACTCCTTGGCCTACTTTGTATGATTGCTGAAAAAACCGATTTTTATGCCTTAAAGGTTGAAGATGATCTGGAAGTTACAATTCCTGAATACTTGCACGATCCAGAGTTGCAAGCAGCAATGAAAAAAATACTTGCTCCACCGCCAGCAACCAAAGCTGACGAAGTGGTTACCCCTGGTGGCGGTATGTATTATGCTCAAGAAGCACCAGGCATGCCTCCATTTGTTACTGAAGGAATGCATTTTGATAAAGGGCAACCGTTGTTCATTCTTGAAGTAATGAAAATGTTCAACAAGGTACCAGCACCATTTGCAGGCACCATCGACAAAATCGTCATCGAAGGTGGTGAAGGGGTTATTGTCCAAAAAGGACAAGCCATGTTCAAAGTAACTCCTGATGAGAAATTTGTCGAAATTGATCCTAACGAGCTTGCTAAGCAAAAGCGAACTATTACCGGCGAGTACCTACAAGCGGTTCTGTAGGATTACGATAATAAATTACAGTACAACAAAAAAGGGGTTGTCCACATGGACAACCCCTTTTCTTATGAAATTACACTACCGCTAGATATCAAGCTGTAGCTGTCCATAAGCCGTGAAGATTACAGTAGGCGCGTGCCGTCACACTGGTTGTCGAAACGTTAAAAGTTGCTTCAGCAACCTCACCAGGCTGCAAATACTTACGATAAACCCGATTTTCCACCACTATCTCAATCCATTCAATATAATGGGCATCATCCATAGGATGAGCGACATCACCTACCTTAATCGTAACTGCATCGGCACCAACACTAATCACTGGTACATGCTTTTCGGTTGCAGCATCGGTTGTATTTTCGGTCATAAGTTCCATATTGGTACCACAACACACCAGCGTACCGCCCCCACCGTGGACAACTTCAACAATAATCCCACACACTGGGCATTTGTATATTTCTTGACGTTCACTCATTTCGATATCTCCTCTTGCTTTAGGTTAGTACCTATTCTAATCATTACCATTATGGTAACAATAACACTTCTAAATTTAATTGCAAGGCTTGATCTGTTTTTAACTATTTTTACTGACCCGACACTCTAAATTTATTATACTAGAGAAAATTTACTTTGCACTCTCTGCCCTTCAGGTGAGGCCAGAACGTCCACTCGGAATAGCAAAACTTCGGCATCGTCTCAGGAATCCGGTGTGCCAGCCCACATTTTAGTGGGACGCCTAATGGATTTACAGCCGATACCACCTCATTGACACTCGATGTGAGTCCAATGACCCACGGTAGTGGTGGAGAGTCGCACGATAATTGAGCCCACAAGGAAATTTGGGGCTCTTTTTATTTATCAAATTGACAAAAGTTTTGGAGAATAAATTTGGCTGAATCACCGACTACAAATAACGATTTCACCCGCTTACTGGTTGACGACAAGGAAATTATTCTTGTTGGCACCGCTCACATTTCTCAAGATTCGGTTGATACCGTTATCAGGACCATAGATGAAGTATTGCCCGATACCGTTTGTGTCGAGTTGGACGGGCAAAGATATCAAGCCCTGATCAATAAAAAAGGGTGGGAATCTCTGAACCTTAAAGAGGTTATTAAAAAACGGCAAATTCCTTTCCTGCTAACCAATTTGGCTCTCTCTTCGTACCAAAAACGGATGGGTTTGCAAACTGGTGTCAAACCGGGTGCAGAACTGGCAGCAGCGGCTCAAAAAGCTGAAGAACTGGGAATGGAAGTTGAGCTGATAGATCGAAACATTCGTACGACCCTACTTCGAGTCTGGCGCAAAACCGGGCTTTGGAATAAAATTAAAGTTATGGCATCCCTGTTTGGTAGCTTGTTCGAAAAGCAGGAATTAACCGAGGAAGAACTGGCAAAATTACGCGAAAATGACACCCTCTCAAGTATGCTTGATGAGATGGGAAAGCTGTTACCATCGGTCAAACAAATTCTGGTCGACGAGCGTGATACCTATATGGCCTACCATATTCGTAATTCCCCCGGTGAAAAAATATTAGCCGTCGTTGGTGCTGCCCATTTACCTGGAATTATCGGCATCCTGCAAGGGGATGAAATATGTGCCACCACTATTAGTGATATTTCTACAATTCCACCGAAAACAACCCTATCCAAAGTTATTCCCTGGTTAATTCCTGGCATTGTAATAGCTTTGTTTATTGGCGGATTTTTTTTCGGTAATCGTGAAGAATTAGCAAATGCGGCGGCTGCCTGGGTGCTAGCTAACGGTCTTTTTTCTGCCCTGGGGGCGATTTTAGCCCTTGGCCATCCGTTAACCGTCATCAGTGCCTTTATTGCAGCACCAATAACATCACTTAACCCAACTATTGGTGCCGGGTTCGTTACCGGGATGGTACAAACATTTGTCGCCGCCCCAACCGTACGCGATATGGAGCACGTCAGTGAAGACTTGACAACGATTAAAGGCTGGTGGCAAAACCGTCTGGCAAGGGTAATGCTGGTTTTTCTTTTTTCATCAATTGGGTCATCCATTGGTACCTTTGTAGCACTAGGTTGGTTGAAAGATCTGCTTTAAATCTAGCCTTAGCAGCAACATTACCTTAATCAGGTAGCAGGAGTTTTATTTTGAACGCAAGATACAATCGACAGCAATCTTTCCTGAAGAACTTCCTGCGAAGCAACTCACTAGTACAAATACTGATCTATACCAACCTGATCTTATTCACCCTAATGGTACTACATGGCACCATATTGGGAACAGGAATGGATGTTATCATGCGCCCATCGCCACGATTACTGGCACATTGGGGCGGTCAATATTGGCCCTGGGTTCTTGATAATGGCGAATGGTGGCGCTGTATCACCTATGCATTTACCCACGGCGGGATAATACACCTGGGTTTCAACATGATGGTGCTATACCAGATTGGCCCAGCTCTTGAGGCCGAAATTGGCTGGCATCGACTCCTTACTATATATATCTTTGCGACCATCGTTGCCACAGGAGCCGGACTGTTCTGGCATCCAAACACTGTAGTAGTTGGAGCATCGGGAGCTATATTTGGTTTAATTGGTTTTTCGGTCAGTTTTTATCACCGTGTTGGTGGTACAATTGCCCTGCAACGGCGAAATACCATGTTTCAATGGGCATTGATGGCATTTGTCTTTGGCCTGGTAGTTGGTGCTGATAACGCTGCCCACCTTGGTGGCGCTGTTGCTGGTGCTGCCATCGGCTGGTTTATGCCGGTCGGTGTTCGCAATCAGCGGCGAACTGATAAATTATTCAAAACTATGGCCACTGCTGGTACGCTATTAATTGTCATCAGTATTGTTTTTATCCCCATTTCCTGGTTCTAAGCTGGAATAACAGAGCAATCAGAACTTAAGAGGATTTTATGGCGAGAGACAAAGTTCCCGCAACCCAGGCAATCAGGGTTCTGAAACAACATAAAGTTAAATTCATTCCCCGCCCATATAAATATGAAGACAAGGGCGGCACCAAAACCAGTGCCCGGGAACTTCAAGTCGAAGAACATCTGATAATCAAAACCCTGATAATGGAGGACGACCAACAAAAACCTCTCATTATCCTGATGCACGGCGACTGTGAAGTTTCGCTGAAGCACCTTGCCAGACAACTTAAAGTCAAAAAAATTACCCCCTGCACTACCGCTAGAGCAGACAACCTGACCGGCTATCAAACCGGTGGAATTTCCCCCTTTGGTACCAGACAATCATTACCAGTCTACCTCGAAGAAACTATTGCTAATCTCGAAAAATTGATCATCAATGGTGGTAAACGTGGCCTGTTGATTGAATTATCACCACAAGATCTCCTCAACATTCTCAAACCGACACTCGTATCGGTCGCCATCTAAATAAGGAGAGATATCATGGTTGCACCTCGCTATGCCGAAGCGGCAGAAATTATTCGTAATGCCCAAGCAATGATAATTACTGCAGGTGCTGGCATGGGGGTAGATTCTGGACTACCAGATTTTCGTGGGGATCAAGGGTTCTGGAACGCCTACCCCATGTATGAACGACTTGGGTTGAGCTTTGTTCAGGCTGCCAATCCACAACATTTTGAAGATGACCCCTATTTTGGCTGGGGGTTTTATGGTCATCGCACCAATCTCTACCGCAATACCATTCCTCACCATGGTTTTAAAATGCTGCAGGAGTGGATCGACGAATTTGGATTAGACCACTTTATCGTCACCTCAAACGTTGACGGGCAATTTCAAAAAGCTGGCTTTTCGGAAGATCGAATTGTTGAAGTTCATGGCTCGATCCACCACCTGCAATGTACCGTCCCATGCCGAACTACCATCTGGTCTAATGATGCTAGCTACGACATTGATGAAACCAATATGCGTAGCGCCGATATCCCCTATTGTCCCCATTGCCAGCGAGTAGCTAGACCCAACATCTTAATGTTCGGTGACTACAGCTGGATATCAAGACGAACCGCAATTCAAGAAGAGAATTTTGACGATTTTCTCCACCTTAACGCTGCTAACAAATTGGTCATAATTGAATTGGGTGCCGGAACATCAATCCCGACAATCCGCAATCTCAGCAATCAACTGGGACAAAAACAGCAAGCCACGGTTATACGCATCAATCCCCGGGAACCACAAATAAAAGCACCCCATTTTTCATTTGCCGGTGGTGCAATTGAAATTTTGGAACAAATTCAAAACACTTTCTAACTAGCCATTGACATAAAACTTCACAATAAGATAGTATGATGCATTAATATATGCAAATGTGGAGCAGAGACTATGGCAAGAAAGAAAATGGGAGAAATCCTGGTTGATAATGAAATAATTTCTCATACCGATTTAGAAAAAGCGTTAATAAAGCAGAAAAACACCAAAAAACCGATTGGTAAAATACTCGAGGACATGGATATCGTTCTGGAAGAGGATATTGCCAAAGCACTATCGACTCAGTTCGGCTTCCCCCACGTTAAAAGGTTTTCTCGCTATAATTTTCCAGCAGAAATCCTCAACAAAGTTGATGCTGAGGTAGCCCTCGCCAACCTGATTTTCCCCTTAAAAATTAAAGACAAAACCCTCTACCTGGCCATGTCAAATCCACTCGACATGTCGCTACAAAGTGATCTTTCTTTTAAACTTGGACTCCGTATATCACCTTGTGTAGCCACACCTGACGAAATTAATAACGCCATAAAAAAACATTATTTATCTGACCTTGATGTTAATAACAAAGACCAAAACTGGACTATCCTACTAGTTGATAATCAAGAGATCTCCTTGAGTGCAACGGAAGCAGCCCTCAACAAAGGTGGGTATTTAATCTACAAAGCCAAAAATGGAGCGGAAGGAATTAAAACTGCGACCAAACTGAGCCCGAATCTAATCATTACCAATATCGCTATGCCACGTATGGATGGCATTGAAATGTATAATGCACTTCGGGCAAACCCTGAGACCGATGATATTCCGGTAATTGCCCTTTCGGCAAAAACCTCTGCACAAGATGAGTATGATTTATTGGATATGGGATTTTTCGACTTCATCGCCAAGCCAATTAACCCCATAAGACTACTTGCAAGAGCTAAACGGGCCCTGAGATTTCACAACCGTAAATAGTCAATTTCTTTGACAAGATTACTAATTTAAAGAGTTCCAAATTGAATCAAATGGCCGCTAAAAACAATGCCTGTTTTTTAGGCAAAGAGGACAAGTGCAGGTCGTTGCAGGGTTATTTTTAGCTGATGATGAGTTTTACACAGTGCTATCAACAGCAACTGTATACAACTCAATTCAAACCGACATCAAACCTAAAAAGTCATTAAATAACAGTCATTTAAAAAAACACCAATAAGTTTATCAAGGAGCCTTAATGGCACAATCTTCAGGATCACCTTTTAATTTTGCCAAGGCATGACCGAATACCGGTTGCAAAACCATATAATTCTCCCGAACCGCCTTGGGACTACCCGGAAAGTTAACAATCATGGTCTGCTGACGCACTCCAACTATCGCTCTAGAGATCATCGCTCTAGGGGTAATTTTCAAGCTCTCTGCCCGCATTGCTTCAGCCATACCAGGAAGCTGATAATCCAATACCGCTGCAGTCGCTTGAGGGGTTACATCACGCGGACTCACTCCAGTTCCACCAGTAGTAAGAATCAAATCGAGGCCTAGATCATCTACCCAACTGGTTAAAATCATCTCAATTTTATCCTGTTCATCGGCAATTACTTGATAACGCACCACATGCCCTAAACCCACCACCAATTCGGCAAGAATGGTGCCACTTTCATCCTCACGGCTACCGCAAGCCCCTTTATCAGAGAGAGTCAGGATCCCAATTTGATAATTCATTTCATCCATTACTAGTCCTTAGCGCTTCTTGGTCATTAACATACGTTTGGCATTATTGACAATTGCCTGTCCCACTTCGCGACTTTTAGCTAATTCTCTGATATCTTTTTCACTTAAAAACGTCATATAACGCACCGCCGTCTGTAATGGGGTTCGTGGATGAGCTACTAGCGCTTTTTTAATTTCAATCAACTTAACCCAATCACGATTAAGGAGGATAATTCGAATTAATTCTTCTGGTGCACTACGATTTTTTACAACTCCAACAACTTCACCTTCCGAAATACGAGGATTTTTAAGGACGGCGGTATTGACCTGCTTATTGGACTCGCGAATCAAAAGAGAGCGCCATTCTTTATCGCCGGTTAATGCCATTTTAATCTTTTCGGCTACCGTCATTTCTTGTAATTGCTGATACTTGGAAAGGCTCTCTTCTTCTACATCTTCATCAAAATCGGCTTCGGAATCTTCTTCGGCATCAGCTTCATTACTAACTACTTCAGGCGGTTCCTCCTCAATCGGATCGGGAATTGCTACCGGCTCGACCCAACCGAGACGCAACTTCATTGCCTTATCGGCATTCTTATTATTGATGATGGAGGTACGCAAGGCATCGGTTTTGAGCATAACTTCATCGTTGTGGGAAAGCATATCCAACACATCACCACTACTTTTTTCGGCCAAGAACAGTAAACTCTTAATACCGATCATCCGATGTGTCAACGCTCCCTGCATAACTGCCGTATCGCGATATCTCAGTTTCACAATCAGGTCAATTATTGAGGGATGGAGCTCATCTTGGCTCAATGCTGACAACAAAATTTGTGCCGGCAAAGTTTTTAAAGTCTTTAGAGCCTCATTCCTAAGCTCCTTATGCTCACCGTAACAAAACACAAACAGAACCGTAATCAAGTTGTGACCAGACATCGGCAGCGCACCACGAGCAGCAGCAAGGCGAACGCTATGACCACCCCACTTGCTCATGATTTTTGCAACTTCAGCAGGAATTACTATTTTAATTTTTTCTCTATCAGCTGAATTATCAGACAAACTAACCTCACTTTTTTACTTCCATCCGGGCAAATAAGCCCAGTCCGGCAATATCTGCCAAAATTTCGCTGGCAGTTTGTTTATCTGCTTGCAATACCGTCAGCATGGTGCCGTTCATAACGACTTCAGTAGAAACCAGTTCCACCTTGATTTTTTCAGCGACTAAATTATTCTGCATCAATTTAGCCCGTGTTTCTTGATGGAAGGAACCGGCGTAAACTGCCATTTTATTACCAGTAGGCAACATAAATGCGGAACCTACGTTTTTTTTCAACGCTGCCAAATGAATACGTGCTTCAGAAACGCTATAGATCCCTTCAAATAATCGAAACATTTTTACCGGACCACTTCCCGGCGTCATCTGCGGTTGGAAACCGAGCTCCTGTAATGATTTTACCGCTTGATAGATATCGGTACTATTAATAAGTGGACCAACACTGACAGTGTAAAGTTGCGGTTCGACAACAGTAGATCGATCCAATCCAGACGGAAGAGCTTCAATGCTACTTTTATCGCTGACAACAGGAGCAGAATCTCTGCCATCAGGTACTGTTACAATACTACCAATATCGGTGTTAAGTTCAAGTTCAGGTCTATCAGGTATCGGTAACTTGGCAGGAGCAAAAAGTTTTGGTTGGCTCACTGGAGCTGGTAACGGCGATAATTGCTGCAGATAATAGTAACCACCACCAAGAATTAAAATAGCTAATAAAAACAATACCACCAAAGCAGCATAATTTCCCTTTTTCGCCACCCCGACTACTCGCACCTCAGCAGCAACAATCTTTGCGACCGTGGTTCGATTAACATCATCCAGGAGTAGAGATTCAAGCCCCGCCTGTTTACCGGCACAATGCCCACTTTTAACCGCAGGGTTCACTGCTAGGGTCGAAACATCCGGCTCATCTACCGTCATGTATAAACTCCTGAATTTGGGGCATGGAGAGATGCAATTATCGGGGGGCCAATTTTAATACCTGGCACCCCCGATAATACCTTATTCTTTATTCATCTCTTCGAGAATCTTGGCGGTCTGGTGGGTTGGTACTTCTTCATATTTGCTGAATTCCATCGAGAACATGCCACGATCAGAGGTCATTGACCGTAATTCCGGTGCATAACGGAGAACTTCTGCCATCGGAACTTCGGCACGAATAACCTGACTGCTCGCCTGTGGTTCAACTCCGACAACCTTGCCCCGGCGGGAGTTCAAGTCACCGATAACATCACCCATACAATCATCAGGCACCGTAATTTCGATTGCCATGATAGGTTCTAACAACACCGGTTTGCATACTTCCATTGCTTTTTTAAATGCCATGGAGCCAGCAACCTTAAAAGCCATCTCGGATGAATCAACCGAGTGATGCGAGCCATCATAAAGGGTTACCTGGATATCAACGACCTGGTTCTTGGTTAAAGGACCGGTTTTCATCGCTTCGACAATCCCTTTATCGACTGCCGGGATATAATTTCTCGGCACCACGCCACCGACAACTTTATCGACAAATTCGTATCCGCTACCACGTGGTAACGGCTTGACCTCAACCCAGACATCACCGAACTGTCCTCGACCGCCAGATTGTTTTTTGTACTTTCCCTGAACCTTGGTTGCTAATTTAATGGTTTCACGATAGGGCACTTTTGGCTCACGCAGAACAACTTCAGCGCCATACTTTCGTTTCAGCCGTTCTACCGCTACTTCGAGATGAATCTGCCCCATCCCCGACAACACCATCTCTTTAGTCTCTTCATCGCGGGTAATACGTAAGGTAGGATCTTCTTCCATCAACCGTTGCAACCCGGTATAAATTTTATCTTCATCACCCTTGCCTTTGCCAGCCAGAGCAAAAGAGATAATCGGTTTGAGTGGCACTAATGGCTCATACATAACCTGATTTTTCAGATCACATAGAGTGTCTCCAGTAGCGGTAACTTTAAGTTTTGGCACAGCGATAATGTCACCAGCTGCGGCCAGATCAATGGGACTCTGCTTTTTCCCTTCAAGTTTAAAAATATTACTGATTCGCTCTTTTTCATCCTTGTTCGGATTATAAACAACGGTATCGCCACTCAAAGTTCCAGAATAGAGACGCATCAAAGTCAATTTGCCCGCATACGGATCGTTGATTGTCTTAAATACCATTGCCGAAAAGGGATCATCTTCACTTGGCTGGCGCTCAATCGCTTCATCGGTAAACGGCTTAACCCCGACCTGTGTCCCCTTGTCGATTGGTGATGGTAAACACGCAACGATATAATCCATTAGTTGCCTTACTCCAATATTGGCCGTCGCACTACCACAGAAAACCGCCGTAAAGACACCGGTCAAAGTCCCCTCACGCAAACCCGCCAGGATTTCCGCTTCGGTCAGTTCCTCCCCCTCGAGATATTTTTCCATTAAATCATCATCGGCTTCAGCAACCGCTTCTAGAAGTTGCTCCCGCAACCGCTCCGCTTCGCTCTGATACTCAGATGGGATGGCAACCACATCGTAGGTCCCTTTTTCGTCAAACTTATAAACCCTTGCTTCCATTTTTACCAGGTCGATGGTCCCTTTAAAATCTTCTTCAGCACCAATTGGCATAGTTACAACTACCGCTCGTGCCCCTAAAGATTTTTCCATATCGTCAACCGCTTTAAGGAAATTGGCGCGATCCTTGTCCATTTTATTGACAAAAGCGATTCTAGGAACTTCAAAATTGTCACACCATTTCCAAATTTGCATAGTCTGGGATTTGGTTCCTGAAATTGCCGAAACAATAACTACGGCACCACCAAGAACCCGCAGGCAACGACGGGTATCGTGCAAAAAGTTGCTTACTCCGGGGGTATCTACGATATGGAGGCTGTGTTCATTCCAGAGGCAGTGATTTAAACTGGAGCTAAGGGTAGCCCGACGTTTGATTTCCTCCTCCTCAAAATCCATCGAGGAGGTACCATTATCAACTTTACCTAAGGTATCGGACATGCCGGTATTAAACAATATCGCCTCTACCAACGAAGTTTTACCGGCACTGTTATGAGCCACAATTCCAAGATTTCGCAATTTTGTTGTGTCGTACTTACCCATGAATCGCTCCTTTTTTAGAAAAAGTCAGCCACTTATGTTCCGCAGCAACAGTCAAATGGATTGCCTTAAATCACAATTTCTTTCGTAAAGTATCCGTAATCCTTCAAGGGTTAAAAATGGTTCTACGCTGTCAATACAATCGGTCGCCGCAGCAATTGGTGCCGCCAACCCACCCGTTGCAATGACTCGAGTTGCTTCGGGCAATTCTTTTTTCATCCGCCCGACAATTCCTTCAACCAGACCGACATAACCGAAGAAAATACCGGCCTGCATGCTGTTAACGGTATTTTTGGCGATGATCTGATCTGGGCATGAGAATTCCACCCGGGGAAGTTTGCTTGCCCGTTCAAACAGGGCATCAGCAGAGATACCCACTCCTGGAGCAATTGCCCCACCCTGGTAGCTGCCGTTAGTAGAAATCACATCAAAAGTTGTCGCTGTACCAAAATCTACCACAATCAAACTACAACGTGATTTTTCGTATGCGGCAACCGCATTCACAATTCGATCGGCACCAACTTCTCGCGGATTTTCATACTGAATCGGCATCCCGGTTTTCATTCCCGGGCCGACGACATAGGGAGTCAATTTAAAATAATTGTGACACAGTCCAGAGATGGTATCGAGCATTGTTGGCACTACACTTGATACGATTACGTCATCAAGATCAGTAAACTGCAATCCCGCTAAACGAAATAATTCGTTGATCAACATTGCATATTCATCAACAGTTCGATATTTATCGGTACCTACCCGCCAGTCATTTACTAACTTCTGCTGATCGTAGATTCCCAGTACCGTGTTACTATTACCGACATCAATAACCAATAACATAAATCACTTAACTCCTGATCACAATTAAACATCCACCTGGCAATTGTCACCAAATCAATCCTGCAAGACAGGTAAATTTCAGGGCGAAATATTATAGCAGCCGAACATCGCCAGCCAGGATCCTTTCAACCTGCCCGCCATCCAACTGCACTCGTAACGCCCCGTCGGCATCGAGCCCGACAACGGTTCCAGACATAATTCCAGCTCCGCCATCGACTTCGACCTGACGGTTCATTATATTACAGAGACTTTCCCAGCGGCGCCGGATCGGGGTAAATCCCTCTTCTACAAGCTCAAGATAATAAGCATCAAGGCGCTGCAGAAATGTTCGTAGAAACAGGAGCCGATCAACCCGCTCACCGGTTTCCAATAAAACTGAGGTCGCGCGATAATTTAGGTCAGTAGGAAACTGTTCTGCCAACATATTCAAATTGATACCGACACCGAGAACGACAAAATGGACTTGTTCGGTTTCAGCATTCATTTCGTTAAGTAATCCAGCTATTTTTGCCCCATCAACGAGGATATCATTTGGCCACTTTACCTCAGCCGTCAATTGACAGAGTTCGTTAAGGGTTTCGGCAACGGCAACGGCCGAGAGAAAAGTTAACTGGGGTGCTTGTTGAATTGGTATTTTTGGGCGTAACAGAATAGAACAGTACAGGTTAACCTCAGGGGGAGATTCCCAGCGCCGACCCAGACGACCACGGCCAGCGCTTTGTTGGTCGGCAATAACCACCGTACCTTCAATGGCATCAGCCTCAGCCAATTGTCGAGCCAATATGTTAGTCGAATCAATTTTGGCATGGGTAATAACTGTTTGGCCAATCAACCTGGTTCCCAGATCGGTCTCAATCTCAGCAGCCAATAACAGATCTGGTGCTACTAATAATCGATATCCCTGCGATGATTTAGCTTCTATTTCGAATCCTAGTTCACGCAACACCTTAACTTGTTTCCACACCGCTGCCCGTGAGATATTCAGCAAACGGCTGATATCTTGTCCCGACAAATATTTATCGGGATGGTTACGAAACAGACTTAGAATTTTATTGCGGGTAGACAAAGGCGATCCAATCAATTAAATAACATCGATATATCTGCTGCCGTCACCGAATGGGTCAAAGCACCAACAGAAATAATATTAACACCAGTTGCAGCGATATCACTAACCCGTTCTAAATTAACCCCGCCAGAAGCTTCAACCAGAGCCCGACCCGCAATCAATTCGACCCCCTGACGCATTTCGTCCAGCCCCATATTATCGAGCATGATGATATCGGCACCTGCAGCCAATGCCTCTTCCACTTCGGTCAGGTCACGGGTTTCTATTTCAATCTTAAGGGTATGCGGCAACTTCTGTTTGGCACGTTCGATAGCTGCAGTTATCCCACCAGCAGCAGCAACATGATTCTCTTTAATCAACACCCCATCAAACAAACCAATACGATGATTGCGACCACCACCCATGCGGACAGAATATTTATCCAGCGCCCGCAAACCGGGAACTGTTTTTCTGGTATCAACGATAATGGCATTGGTTCCGGCAACCGCAGCAACATATTCAGCGGTCACAGTAGCGATGGCACTCATGCGCTGCAACAGATTAAGCGCTACCCGCTCCCCCTGCAACAAAACCGAAGCTTTGCCTTTTATCCAGGCGATCACTTCACCTTTACGGACAGTTTCGCCATCGGTCAGGATTTTTTCAAAACTGACTTGGGGATCGAGTTGCCGAAACACCACAGCTGCCACATCAATTCCCGCCAGAGTAAAGTCTTCCTTGGCAACCAGCTGCGCCCGGGCAACGGTATCGGCAGCGACAGTTACCTCAGTCGTCACGTCCCCAAGACCAATATCTTCTTCGAGTGCAGTACGGACAATACGTTCTATTTCAAACTGCATTATTTAAAACTCCACAGTAGCTAACCAACACCATAAACAGCGTTATATTAAAGAAAACTATCTTCTAGCTATAGCATAACGCCCATTACTCCCGCAACCGAAAACCCCCCTGCGACACAGCAAATCCCCTTTACATTTCCACGACTTGTGGTAAAAATACTACTTCAAGTTAGCAGCACATAAAAGGAGAAAAAAATGGATCGACTAATATTCGTCACCCTAATCGCAATCACTCTGCTATTCAGCGGTTGTGTCAGTACCAATTCGTATCAACAAAAGGTCAATGAGGCCGATTTGCTGACTCAGGATGTCATCAATCTGTCGGCGACTACCAGCGATCTTCGGCAGGACAAAAATGAACTTCAGGATGACATATCAAAGCTCAATAGTCGTTTGGTTGAAAGCCTACAACAAAATTCCAGACTCCAGCGGGAGTTACTCGCAGCCCACGCCAATCAGGAACGGCAAGAGGGGAACCTCTCCCAGCACCAGCAACACTTGGCCGATCTGCAACAAACCAATGAACAATTGCTAGTTACGGCTCAGGATTTAAATTACGCCCTGGAAAAAGAAAAAATTGCTAAAGAAGCGCGGCTGGCAAAGATAAAAAATACCTACAACCAACTGGTTGGTGCTCTTGAAGAAGAGATCAAACGGGGTGAACTGACTATTTCAAACCTTGAAGGGCAACTATCGGTTAACTTACTCAATAAAGTTCTATTCGATTCAGGTAAAACGGTAATCAAAAATGAGGGTCAAAAAGTCCTCAAAAGCCTCGGTGATGTTCTTGGCAAATTCCCCGACAAAGCATTACAAATTGAAGGACATACCGACAATGTTCAGCTCAGCGCCAGCTTGAAGGAACTATACCCATCAAACTGGGAGCTTTCTACCGCTCGAGCTACCAGCGTTGTCCACTTTTTACAAAAAAACGTCGGGCTACCTGGAACCCGGATGATTGCTGCCGGGCATGGTGAATATCACCCCATTGCCAGCAATGAAACCGCCGAAGGGAAAGCCCAAAATAGACGCATTCAAATACTGTTGGTACCAATTAAGTAGAGATTCTGATGGTAGTAATCGGGGGACATGTACTCGTTACGTGTCCCCCGATT
>DAOWKG010000124.1 GCA_030639985.1 Desulfuromonadaceae bacterium | reverse complement strand
TTTTCTGCTTACTCTTTTGTAGCACAACAAAAGAGTAAAGTTGACAAACGGGGGCACTACCCCGCGACCTTTTAAATTTGTCCATTATCGGAACCAAATACTAATATCGAGGTCACAGATGAAACCCACCTATCTGCTCCCATTATTACTATTATTGATATCGCTTAGCGGTTGCCAACCAACTAAACAATATCTTGGCGAGCCCGAGCTACCCTACCATCCCGAACGTGATCCGATCATAGGGGACATCTTACATTTACCCAGCGGATTTTACGTCAAGCAACAAGCAATGCTCGACCAAGCCAACCGCCAGCAAGTGATTTTTGTCGGCGAAACCCATGACAATCCAGCAGCGCACCGACTCCAGGAAAATATTTTAAAATCGTTACAACAACACAATCCCGGCAACATTACCTTGGCAATGGAAATGTTTACCCCGGCACAGCAGCCTATTCTTGATCTCTGGAGTAGCGGTAAACTGACCGAAAAAGATTTTTTACAGCAGGTTGACTGGTACCATAACTGGCGCATGAACTTTGCCTTTTACCGCCCCCTGCTCAACTATTGCCGCGATCATAATATTCCGCTGTTGGCGCTAAACGCCGACAACAGTCTCAAACATAAAGTAGCCCGAACCAAGTTGACAGAACTGACCAAAGCAGACCAGCAACAATTGCCACAAATGGACCATGACGACCCCTACCATCGAGCCATGGCTGAAGCAGTTTTCAGCGACCATAAAATGGGGCAAAATATGTTTGCCGGTTTCCAGCGGGTGCAAACCCTCTGGGACGAAACCATGGCACAAAGCCTGGCAAACTATCTTCGTGAAGACGGTGTAAATCGGCAGATACTGGTCATCGCCGGGGGCAACCACATCAGCTACGGTTTTGGCATTCCACGCCGACTACTGCGACGCATTCCCGTCAGCTACCTGCTGATCGGTTCCGAGGAGTTGGATGTCCCAGCAGATAAACAAGACCGGTTGATGAACATCATCAAACCAGACTACCCGATGCTCCCCTACCATTTCATCACCTACACCGCCTATGAAGACCTGCCCAACCCAGGAGTAAAATTAGGAATTATGATCGATGCAACAGAGGGTGGATTGCTTATTAAGGGGGTGGTTCCTGGATCAATTGCAGGACAGAATGGATTAGAAGAAGGGGATATTTTAACTCAAATTGACCAGCAAAAACTAAAGCAACCATTCGATCTTATTTATGAGTTGCAGCAGAAAAACAGCGGTGACAAAATTGAGTTAACTCTGCTACGAGACAGCAAATCAATAACCAAAACAATTAATTTTACTGCGGCTGAAAATAAGTGAATGACTGGGAGCTATCATTTCCATGTGACGCAGCCGGAGTGAAGCAGATGATTTGAGAATCGGAGCGGCGAGCGGGGGGCGCAACCCCGTGAGTTTGAATGCGGTGGACACGTAACGAGTACATGTCCACCAATAACTACCTTACAATGCTACCAGTTTAAGCCTTCCCGGCACTCCCTAAAACTGTCTCATTTTTGTGTTTAATCAAGCTGATCAATTCATTACGAGCGGCACCAAGAAACTTACGGGGGTCAAACTCGTTCGGATTGTTGGCTAAAAATTCACGCACTTTTGCCGTCATTGCCAGGCGACCATCGGAATCGATATTTATCTTACATACGGCACTTGCCGCCGCTTTACGCAGTTGATCTTCAGGGACACCTACAGCGCCATCCAGATGGCCACCATACTGATTAATCAAGGCAACATACTCTTGAACAACACTCGATGCACCATGCAACACAATCGGAAAACCGGGAATCCGTTGTTCGCACTCGGCCAAGATATCAAACCGCAACGGTGGTACCGACTCACCCTCTTTGAGCTTGAATTTAAACGCCCCATGACTGGTGCCAATTGAAATTGCCAAGGAATCAACGCCGGTTTTTTTGACAAATTCTTCAACTTCTTCTGGTTGGGTATAAGTAGACTCTTCGGCAACGACATCATCTTCAATCCCAGCCAAGACCCCCAATTCACCCTCAACGGTCACATCGTATTGATGGGCATAGTCAACTACTTGCTTGGTAAGTGCGATATTTTCAGCAAAGCTGAGATGCGAGCCATCAATCATTACGGATGAAAATCCGGAATCGATGCAACTTTTACACAATTCAAACGAATCACCATGGTCAAGGTGTAAAACAATCGGGATATCGGCACCCAGCTCTTTTGCCATCTGTACCGCACCAGTCGCCATATGGCGGAGCATGGTTTCATTGGCATAGTTACGTGCACCGTTACTCACCTGGATGATTACCGGCGATTTGGTTTCGACACAAGCGACAATAATTGCTTGTAACTGTTCAAGATTATTAAAATTATAGGCAGGGATCGCATAGCCTCCAGCAACAGCCTTCTTAAAAATCGCCCTGGAATTAACTAACCCCAACTCTTTGTAACTTATAAAATCACCCATCTGCCCATTCCTCCATAAATAAAATTGTGGAAATAAATTATATAACTGAATCCCTGGTATGTTTTCGTCATCCGCAGGATGACTGTCCAACTCGATACCAGACTAACACACAAAGAATAATAGCAAACCTACATCTTTTAGCAACCACACGTTATGAATATCCGCCGACTCACAAAAGATGGTCTACCACCATCACCGAAAGGCGGTTGCAAAAACAATTAAGTTAAAATAGAATACGCACGTTTTGGGAGCGCACAATCGGCGCTACAATAAAACCTACAACCGTATCAACCGACAACGAAAGGGTTGGCTCACAATGGTCGACACAAAAACTGACGAGTATTTCAAAGAGTGGAAAGAACGCGAAGCTATTGCCGAAGCAATGACCCCACTGCTCGGGAAGCTGTATCGGGACCAAGAGGTAGCATGCACTGTCTTTGACCGTCCTCTGGTCAATCAGTCCACCATCGATATATTGCGGGCACACCGCTTTGCCCGGCAAATCATCAAAAGGGAAATCTGGGTTAAAGATACCTACCCGATCCTACAGGCGATGACAAAAATGGATCTTGCTCCCGGCAAGGTTGACCTGGCACGATTGGCATTGCGCTTTCAGGAGCAAGGCGGAGACGACGTCGACAGCTTTGTTGCCGAGCAGTTAGAAGGTCTAAATACCGGAAAGAAACATCACCTGAGTGAACCTCGAGATGTTGTCCTTTACGGTTTTGGGCGCATCGGTCGTCTCCTCGCCAGAATTCTGATTGAACAATCTGGTGGTGGTAACAATCTGCGGATACGTGCTGCTGTGGTCCGCAAAGGGGGCAAAAATGATCTGGCTAAGCGTGCCAGTTTACTGCGCCGTGACTCGGTTCATGGCCACTTCAAAGGAACCATCCGGATCGATAAAGAAGAAAATGCCATTATCGCCAACGGCATCATGATCAGGATTATTTATGCCGATGCCCCCGAAGATGTCGACTACACTCAATACGGTATCAATAATGCCATCATCATCGACAACACCGGTATCTGGCGTGATCGTGAAGGTCTGGGGCGCCACATAAAATCAAAAGGTGCTTCGCAGGTATTACTGACCGCTCCAGGCAAGGGAGATATCCCCAATGTCGTTTACGGGGTAAATAATGAACTGCTGGAAAATGATGAAGCAATTCTATCGGCAGCCAGTTGTACTACCAACGCGATTGTTCCGGTTCTTAAAGCGGTTAATGATATGTTTGGTATCGAAGCGGGGCACATTGAAACCTGCCATAGTTATACTAACGACCAAAATCTTATCGATAACTACCACAAAAAAGAACGGCGGGGCCGCAGTGCACCACTGAATATGGTTATTACCGAAACTGGTGCAGCTAAAGCGGTTGCCAAAACCCTACCGGAACTGGCAGGAAAACTGACCGGCAACGCTATCCGGGTACCAACCCCGAATGTCTCGCTGGCAATCCTCAATCTGACATTGAAAAATGAAACCACTGTTGAGGAATTGAACAGCTACCTGCGTGGTGTTTCACTGGATTCGCCGCTACAAGATCAAATTGACTATACTAACTCACCCGAAGCGGTCTCAACCGATATGGTTGGATCATCGTACGCTGGGATAGTCGATTCCCTTGCCACCATTGTCCAGGGAAATCGTTGCGTTCTCTATATCTGGTACGATAATGAGTATGGCTACAGCTATCAGGTGGTGAGAATCGTAGAAAAAGTTTCAGGATTTAACTTGGAGCACTGGCCTAAATAAAAATGGTTCAAGCTTAACAACATGAATCAGCAAAACCATGGCTGTCCCCGATGAAACGGGGGACAGCCATGAGTTTACTACGATACAGGTTAACAAAAAAAAAGCCGACCCTTTAACAGGGATCGGCTTTTTTAAATGTAACAACTAACAAATTAGTTAAAACGCTTCATTGCACGCATCTTTTTACGCAACCGGCGCTGGGCTTCTTTCTCTTTGCGCTTACGCTTGATACTAGGCTTCTCGTAAAATTTACGCTGCTTCATTTCACGGAACAGCCCTTCCTGTTGCAATTTACGCTTGAGAACTTTAATCGCTTTTTCGACGTTACCATCAATAACAGTGATTTCCACTGACAATCACCCCGCTTTCGTTACAATCTTTGCAGAGTCGCCTCCACAAGAGTTGGAACATATACCGTTTGAGCCGCTCCAAGTCAAGATTTTTCGACAGTTATCGATTTACCAACCAACAGTTTTTTTTGCAACAGCGCCACTTTTATTCCACCGTTAGTAAAGCGGAGCAAGGGCGAAAAATCGACACCTGTCGACTTAATCAACTCCGACTCAGGACAAATTATCGCCCCCTGCCAAGCGCCAAAAGTATCGCCATAAATTTTGCCTAAATCGTGATACAGAGCTTTCAAACTGGCATTTCTACCCAGCCTTTCACCATAAGGGGGATTACAAACCATCAGACCCTGGGCAAATTGAGGCTGCAGCTCCTGCATGTTGCCACAAGAGAGCTGAACCGAGCTCTCGAGACCAATAGTCACCAAATTCTGTTGTCCGGCAGCAATGGCTTTAGGATTATTATCAACTGCGAGAATCGGCGCTGCAACCGTGGTTTTTTCTTGTCTGGCAGCTTCACTTAACTGCTGTTGCCATAATCCGGGACGATACTTGGGCCACTCCATAAAAGCGAAACTACGCCCCTTCCCGGGTGCTTTGCGCAACGCAATCATTGCTGCTTCAATTGCGATAGTGCCAGAACCGGTCATCATATCGAGCAATGGCATGGAGCCATCATAACCACACGCCAACAAGCAGCCAGCCGCAATTGTTTCTCGCAGGGGGGCAGCAACTACCGCTTGGCGATAGCCCCGCCGATGCAGATGATCACCAGAACTATCAACCGACACCCGACAGCGGTCATCTTCAAAGCGCAAGTATATTTTTTGTACCGGCTCGGCAGTTCCAACTTCCCCACCTAACGCCTTAGCAATTGCATCTCTGCATACTTCAGCAATCCGACCGGTATGGTTGAGTCGCGACGTGTGGCTGACAACCCTAATTTCACAGGCTGTCCCCGGCTTAACAAACCGTCCCCATGGCAACCGCGCCAAACGTTGAAATAAGGCGGGAAAATCCCGAGCTGAAACCTCCCCCAAGCGAACCAATATCCGCCCAGCACTTCTTAACCACAGGTTTGCCAGATATAATTCTGCCAAACCCCCGGAAAATTTTATCCCACCATGCTCAATGTTCCGTGGTTTAATCCCCAAGTTAATCAATTCTTGGGCACAAATTTCTTCAAACCCAGGCGCCACTACTACAAAATATTGATTTTCAGGTTTTGCCATCAAATGCCTCCAATTAGTTTTACCATCGGAATGGACTATACAGTATTTGACGATTTCATGGTGATGAATTGCGGTTTATAAAAAAAGCCAAGAGAACCCACTTGAAAAACACCCAGCTACGATTATTGGTTTGTTCTTATCTGCAAAAACATATACACTTGATTGATGAATAATGAACTATTTGCGCACCGCGTCACAGGATCAACTGCATGAGCTACCTACACTACTTTAAGCCGGGACAACAACTACTACTTAAAGTACAGAACGACTCTAAACCACGTGAGCGCACCGAGTTGATGACGGTCTATGTTAGTTCTCTGGAAAATGACATTATCATTATCACCCTTGCCAACCCCTACGGTGAAAATGCCGCCACTCAATATCCCCTCAACGACAATCTTACCTTTGAAATCACAACCGAATCAATGGGGCTGGGCATCCGTGCCAAGGGATCACTTATTGAAATAATTGACGGCAACCGCTTCGCCCTTAAGTTGTGTACCGGGATAGAAATGTTTCAGCGCCGGCTCCGTAAGCGCTACAATTGCCAACTTGGCATTCGCTTCAGTCGGGCGGCAAAAACCTTGCAGACAATGCGGGGCATCTGGGAAAAAAACCTCGAGGTGCTCTACAGCCCTGAGGCACCAATTATTTACGATAATTTTAGAACCTGTCGTATCAATATCAGCTCTGAAGGAATCCGTTTTGCCATCAAACCTCCGGCAGAACAGGGCGACATCTGCCTGATCCTTATCAATCTTAATGACGGCAGACCGCCGATCTGTGCAATTGCTGAAATTGTCTGGACCTGTATGCAGGACGACGAATCTTCCCTTACTGCCGGGATGCGTTTTATTAATATTCTCAGTGCCGACCAGCTACGACTTGAACACTTCATCGCCACAGAAAAATAAGTTGCTAAACACCATTAAGGGAGCAACTCTTTCTTGTCTCCAGATTCATTCTGAGTTATAAAAACTTATCCACAGCTATACTCAGGAAACGCCTAATGTCACAGGTATCAGAAATAGAAGTTTTTCGTGCGTGTCGGACCTTATTCGGTACCGAAATCCAATTAAATCAGGATTTTCTCGTCTACCTGCAACCTGCCGGGGTGCGTACTGCCTACCGCAAAAAAGCGAAGACCACCCATCCCGATTGCTTTGCCGTTGCTACCGGGGCGACCCAGACCAAACAGCATCGGCTATTTCAAGACTTAAATCAGGCTCACCAAACGGTTCAATCGTACCTCAAACAACGCAAAAAATTTCCATCGGGACATTTTTCCCGGAGCCACACGGCCTATACTCAAGCAAAACGGCGGCGGCAAGACCATACAGTAAAACAACGACGCCACAGCCCGTTGCCAATGCGACCGCTACAATTTGGGCAATTCCTTTACTATCAGGGGATAATTCCATTCAATGCGATGATTACCGCAATTACCTGGCAACGGCGCCAACGCCCGGCACTGGGAGAAATTGCCAAGCGCTGGGGCTGGCTGAATGATAATGATATCAAAACAATCATTAACTATCGCAATGGCATCAAAAAATTTGGCGAGCGGGCAGAACAGCTTGGCTTACTCACTCCGCTTCAGGTTCGCACCCTCCTATTTCATCAGCGTAGCCGCCAAAAACAACTTGGGCAATATTTTATCGAACAGGGATATGTTGATGAGCGCACCCTCAATCAACAGCTACTCAAACTCGCTGAACATAACCGCACATTCAGCAAAGGGTTCATGGGTAACTACTACTTTTTTCATCGCAGCTAAACAATTTCCCGCTATCATATCAATCGAGGAGAACAACCATGGGCTTTCTGGCTACGTCCGCCAGTATTTGTTATTTTCAAGTAACTGGAACACAAAAATCACCAGTACACCAAGAGCTGCAAGACCAACTCGCAGCCGAGGGGTTTCGTTCGATAGAGAACTCTGCCGATGAGCTATCAACCGGTTGGGTTGAGCTCGACAACTACGATTGTAGCGATTTTGAATCACCTGACAGCTGTTGGCGTGACCACTATTTATGCTTCACCTTGCGGCAGGATCGGCGCCGCATCCCCGCCGCATTATTAAAACGCCAAATCATTCAACTGAGCGAAAAGTTTTTGGCTGACAAGCCAAACTTGAACTACGTACCCAAAGCGGAGAAAGAACAGGTTCGGGATCAGGCACGTAGTTCCCTTTTAGCTCGCACCCTGCCGTCACCATCATTTTACGATGTCATCTGGGATACAGAACGACAACTGCTGCGGTTTTGCTCTCTCGGGCAAAACACCATTGACAGCTTTCAAGGTCTGTTTCATCAAACTTTTTCCGGTTTACGGCTACAACTGTTTCATCCCCTGGCACGGGCAACAAAAATCCTCCCGGAACAATTACTAGAACCGTTGCAACAAGCCAACCGGGCGCAAACCGAAAGTGTCTTGGAGCAGATTGAAGCGAACCGCTGGCTCGGAGTTGATTTTCTCCAATGGCTCCTTTATCGCACCCTTAATTCCGATTCCCGCTATCAAGTCACCACCCCAGGATCGTTGCTGGAAAAACAACCCTTCACCGCCTTTCTCGATAACCGTCTGGTACTGGTTGGAGGTGGTCAGGAGGGGGCACAGAAAATTGTCGTTGCCGGTCCGCAAGACCATTATCAGGAAGTTAAAGCGGCACTACAACAGGGAAAGCAGCTGGAAGAGGCAACCATTCATATACAACAGAATGAAGATGATGGCTGGAAGTTGACCTTAAAAGGGGAAAAATTTCAATTTGCCAGTTACCGCACCCCAATGATCCGCCCCGAAAGCGATCCTAACGATGATCCGCAAGCAGAAGCGGAAGCCGCTTTCTACACCAAACTGGCGGCAGTTGAAGAAGGAGAGCAGATGTTCGAAAGCATGCTGGACCAATTTTTGCGTTTGCGCCTGAGCGAACAATGGGCAAAAGAGCAGCAAGCGATACAGCAATGGGTAGAAAAATAGAAAAGCGTACGTGACACCAGCGGCATACTGAATAGTTATAATCTGTCAAACTAGCGCCTGCACTAGGGCAAAAGCTCGAATAGCACCTTCCACTCTGGCGCAAAACTGCTACACTTAAAACTAGGAGCCTGTCAGACATTCTATGAATCTACTGCGAAACCGTCTGCTCGGTTCATATTTCCGATCCTTTTCGACAAATAGCTATGGCTATTCGCTCTCAAACGATCAAAAATCTGACCTCGACCAGCCTATTTCTCGCTACGATCCGTAAAGTCAGACAGGCTCCTAGGGCAGAGGTGAGGACACTATGAAGTTTCGTACCAGGCTACTAATACTGTTACTGCTAACTGCGTTAGTGCCGCTAGCTATGAGCTCTTTGTTTCAAAGTACCTCAATTAAACATTTCGGTAAAAACCTGGCAACAGATACCCGCGACCTGCTGAATACCAGTGCTGAAACACTACTCCACACTTTGGTCAATGATTATGGTCGAATCCTGAAGCGGGACAAAACCATGGCACTGCTAACCTTGGAAATGCAGGCTCAGGCAGTTGAAAATCGTCTTTCATCACCGCCATCTGAACCAGCTGATCCAATTTTTTTCTCAGCAGATTACGCCGCTAGCCAACGGCAACCCCAAGATCTGATCGAAACCACAAAACATTTACGCCTTGCAACTACAGGAGAACAGGTTCCCATACCAATTTCCTACTCCCAACAAGTGATTTTTATCGCGGGCGGCAAAAAAGCCGATCAAGTACGCCACCAACTCTCACAGCTAAGTAGCATGCCCAAAGTTTATCAGGCTCTTCACCAGATCCAACCCGACCTGTTTCTATGGCAATACACCGCACTTGAATCTGGTATTCATTCCAGTTACCCAGGTAAAGGAGGCTACCCTGATGACTACGATCCACGCCAGCGGCAGTGGTATAAACAGGCGGTGGCGGCAGGCAAACCAATCCAACTGATGAACACCGACCTTGCTACCGGAATCTTGATTCTCACCCTGGCGCAACCGATTTATTCAAAAACAGGTAAGCTTGTCGGGGTAACCGCTCTCGATATCGACTATCGACAATTCTTTGCCGACTGGGATATTCCGGACGAGTGGACCGATGCAACCGAAAGCATGGTGCTCAGTTATCACAATCACATATCAAATCCGTCCCAACAACTGGAAATTTTACTCCGTAAACACAGCAATGGTCCCTCCAGAGATTGGCGCATCCCGGTAGAACACGAATATTTAACCATCCCGAAACGGCAACGAGACCTGATACAAGCAGATTTCATCAATAGTAAGACCGCGGTACGCAAGATTTAC
>DAOWKG010000306.1 GCA_030639985.1 Desulfuromonadaceae bacterium | reverse complement strand
GTTCCAGACGACTGTTCTGGCAGAATTTATCTGCTGAACATAGGTTTTGATCGTTTCGGTACCGATATCGAGTCCCATACCGTTTGCGGGAAAGTCGTCATTATTGGTTTCAAGGGTGGAGCTGTCAGCGGAGAATTCAGCTGCGACGATGTGATCGGTCGGGAGAAGGAAATTGACCCCGCTATTTTTTGCTTTTTCGAGTAAATCCCCTGCCATGGCGAGGCGATCTTCTTCGACCAGAGATTGGCCAACCTCATAGCCTTGAGCTTTGAGGAAGGTGTAGGCCATGCCGCCACCGATAAGGATGGTGTCAACTTTGGTGAGGAGGTTTTCAATTACAGTGATTTTGTCGCTGACTTTAGCACCGCCAAGAATAGCAACAAATGGGCGCTCTGGTTCTGCCAGCGCTTCCCCGAGGTAACGCAATTCTTTTTCCATTAGATAGCCAGCTACTGCTGGTTGTAATAGTCGCGCAATTCCTTCGGTAGAGGCGTGGGCACGGTGAGCAGTGCCGAAGGCATCGTTGACGTAAATTTCCCCCAAAGTTGCCAGTTGAGCAGCAAATGCCGGGTCATTCTCAGTTTCACCACTATGGAAGCGGACATTTTCGAGGAGCAGCAGTTTTCCGGCTGGGAGTGATTCTGTCATTTGTTGGACGCTCTCACCAATGCAATCAGGTGCCATTAAGACTTCCTGCTTAAGCAAATTACCAAGGTGAACCGCAACTGGTTTTAGGCTGAAGGCTGCTGCTGGCTTTCCTTTGGGCCGTCCAAGGTGGGAAGCCAGGATGAGCTTTGCCCCCTGTTTCAGTAGATAGCGTATGGTAGGCAGTGCTGCTTGAATACGGGTGTCATCGGTGATGTTGCCATTATCATCAAGGGGAACATTGAAATCGCAACGGCAGAATACCCGTTTATTTTTAACATCAATATCGTGCAGGTTCTTTTTGTCGAGCATTTAATTTTCTCCATCAATGGGTAGAAGCTTTGACTGTTTACTTATCGTTTAGCAATATAACGTACCAGATCAAAAATTCGGTTGGAATAGCCCCATTCATTGTCGTACCAAGTCAAGATTTTAACCATAGTGCCATCAAGAACAGTGGTACTTAGGGCGTCCAAAGTTGACGATGCCGGTGAACCATTAAAGTCGCACGATACCAGTGGGGTGTCACAATAATCGAGGATTCCTTTTAACTCATTTTTTGCTGCTGACGCCATAGCGGCATTAACTGCTTCGATAGAAGTGGCTGTTTCGGTTTCAACTACCAGGTCGATCAGGGAAACATTTGCAGTTGGAACCCTGATTGCCATCCCTTGAAGCTTGTCTTTGAGTTGCGGCAGAACCAGAGCTGTTGCTTTGGTAGCTCCAGTAGTTGTCGGGATCATCGAAAGTGCGGCCGCTCGTCCTCGGCGCAGGTCTTTGTGTGGCAGGTCGAGGATCTTTTGATCATTGGTATAGGAATGAACAGTAGTCATCATTCCTCTGACAATGCCAAAGTTATCCAGCAATACCTTGGCAACGGGAGCAAGACAATTGGTAGTACACGAGGCGTTGGAGATAACTTTATGTATTGCCGGATCATAATCTTTTTCATTGATCCCCATGCAGATGGTGATATCGTTATTTTTTCCCGGAGCACAGACAATGACCCGTTCAGCACCGGCCTCAAGGTGTTGCGCTGCCAGATCACGGGCAACGAAAAGACCGGTCGATTCAATCACAATCTGGACACCAAGTTTAAGCCATGGAAGCTCTTTTGGGTCCCGTTGGGCCAGTATCTGGATCGATCTGCCATTAATAATCAGGTTGTCACCATCGGTTTCAACATCACCGGTAAAGGTACCGTGAACCGAATCATATTTAAAAAGATGTGCCAGTGTCTTGGCATCGGAAAGATCGTTAATAGCAATAATATTGAGTTCATTGGATTGGCTGGCAATGCGCATAATTGCTCTGCCTATTCGTCCAAAACCATTAATTGCAACGTTAACTGACATTTTGTTGCCTCCTCTAGAAAAGTATAAATAGTAATTAAAAAAAAACAATATTTTGGGTCGTAACAATGTACTTATCTTCATAAGAGTACATAAAAAAAACTGGTTTGCAAATTACTTTCAAGAAAAACATGAGAATCATAATTGATTGACATTAATGTTTCGTTGGTGCTAAATTTAAAAGAATAATTTCATAGGACAACATATGCTGAGTGCGCTAAGTAATTATATGAGTATTGCTAATGATAGCGGATCTTTAGGCTCCGTTGCCGAGCGTAATAATGGTTCTGCCAGAATCAATGGTCAGACTGAGGCGGAGTCTTTACGGCAGAAGCGTACTGAGCAGGTTCAAACTCTTCCGGGGCAAGATAAAACTAAGCTTGATGGTAGCCCCAGAGATGCAGTTGAATTGAGTCGTGAAGCTCAGGAAATAAGAGCATTGCAACTGCGTGACCGTGAGGTAAGGGCGCACGAAGCAGCCCATGCCGCTGCTGGTGGTTCTTATGCCGGTTCGCCGTCGTATACTTTTGCACGTGGTGCAGATGGTAAAACCTATGCGGTTGCTGGTTCGGTAAGTATCGATGTAGCGCCAATCAAGGGTGATCCAGAGGCGACACTGCAAAAGGCTCGTCAGGTTCGTGCTGCCGCATTAGCACCTGCTCAGCCAAGTGGTCAGGATATGAAGGTGGCACAAAGGGCACAGGCGATGGCGGCAGCGGCTCAAAGTGAAATTTCACAAAATTTAAATGCAGATTTAAAGAAAATTTCGCCGGAAACTGATAGCGGAATTTCTACTGCCACTCAATCCATGCAAAATGATATGTCTGCTGAGATTGCTCTTGCTAATACCAATACCTCAACTAGTTCCAGTATTGCCCATTTGGATATTTATACCTGATTTACAAAATTCCCAGTTTTTCTTCCCGGTTTGATAAATTCTAATCTTTCTGTATCTTGCTGATTTTTTAAGATTATCCATTCTCGTTTAACTATTTTTTCACCGATATCTTCTGGAACATATAAATAGAACACTATTATAGCTTGACACGAGGCCTGCAATATTGTTTCTATGAAGTGGAAAAACGTCATAACTACCTAACATTAAACAATAAATTCACTTTAAGTAAATTTTTTTAGCAATCTCAAAAAATCACATATTTGATAATCACCCTTTCACAGAGAAGGATAAGTCGATGGCTGTAAAAAAATTCAAGAAAATTATGGCTGCAAACCGTGGAGAAATTGCCATTCGTATCTTCCGTGCTTGTACCGAACTTGGTATCGCTACGGTGGCGATTTACTCGGATGAGGATCGCTTGTCGTTGCACCGCTACAAGGCAGACGAAGCGTATTTGATCGGGCAGGGTAAGGGACCAATTGATGCCTACTTAAGCATTGATGAAATTATCGATCTGGCCCGCAAAAAAGAGGTAGATGCTATCCATCCCGGTTATGGGTTCCTTTCAGAAAATGCCGATTTTTCTGCTGCTTGTGAGCGTGCCGGAATCGCTTTTATTGGACCGACTCCAGAAATTAAACGCAAGTTGGGCGATAAAGTTTCTGGTCGGCAAGTGGCGATCGAGGCTGGGGTACCAATTGTGCCAGGAACCGAAAAACCGGTTGTAACTGATGAAGAGGCGTTGATTTTTGCTAAATCTGCCGGTTATCCAATTATCGTCAAGGCCAGTTCCGGTGGTGGTGGTCGTGGAATGCGGGTAGTTAATAACCGCAAGGAGTTACTTGAAGGGGTAAAGAGTGCCGCCTCCGAAGCGCAAGCTGCTTTTGGCGACGCTACCGTCTTTCTGGAAAAATATATTCTCAATCCAAAACACATTGAAGTACAAATCCTCGGCGATAAGTATGGCAATTTAGTCCATTTTTATGAGCGTGATTGTTCCATTCAGCGTCGGCATCAGAAGGTTATCGAGATTGCGCCATCATTGGATCTGACCGAAGAAAAGCGTCAGGAACTTTGTGATTACGCCTTGAAAATTGCCAAATCGGTAGATTATGTCAATGCTGGTACGGTTGAGTTTTTATTTGATAAAGATGAAAAATTTTATTTTATCGAGGTAAATCCACGAATTCAGGTTGAGCATACCGTGACCGAGTTGGTCACCATGCGTAATCTGGTGCAGGCACAGATTCGAATTGCCGAAGGTTATAAACTTTCTGACCCCGAAATCGGGATTAAAAGTCAGGACGATATCGAGTTGCGGGGCTATGCAATTCAGTCCCGGATTACTACCGAAGACCCAACCAATAATTTTGCCCCCGATTTTGGTACCATAAAAGCGTATCGTACCGCCGCCGGTTTTGGGGTTCGTCTCGATGCTGCTGCCGGTTATGCCGGTGCCCATATCACCCCCCATTACGATTCCCTGTTGGTTAAAGTTTCCACCTGGGGCCTCACCTTTGATGATGCTGCGCGGACAATGCATCGTTCATTGCAAGAATTCCGTATCCGTGGGGTTAATACCAATATCGGTTTCCTCGAAAAAGTGATGACCCATCCGGTTTTTTTGAAAGGTAACTGTGATACTTCATTTCTCGAAAAACATCCCGAAGTTTTTGATCTGAAGATCAAAAAAGACCGGGCTAACAAGATTCTCAACTTTATCGGTCATACTGCCGTCAACGGTTATCCCGGCATTACACCAGAAAAAGCTCTGAAATATGCCGACTTGCGGGAGCCTGATTTGCCCGAGATTCCATATGGTCAGCAGCACCCGCGTGGGACTCGCGATATTTTGCGGGAAAAAGGTCCCGAGGGATTGGCTGAATGGGCCCGAAAAAGTAACCGCTTGTTACTAACCGATACCACCATGCGTGATGCCCACCAATCATTGATGGCGACCAGAATCCGTACTTTCGATCTTGATCGGATTGCTGAAGCTACCGCCCACCTGGGTGGCGGCCTCTTTTCGCTGGAGATGTGGGGTGGGGCAACCTATGATGTGTCGATGCGCTTTTTGCGTGAAGATCCGTGGGAGCGCCTTGACCGGTTGCGTGCCAAGATCCCGAATATCCTCTTCCAGATGTTACTACGTGGTTCCAATGCTGTTGGCTACACCAACTACCCTGACAATGTAGTGCAAGAATTTGTTGCTAAATCGGCCGAGAGCGGGATCGATCTGTTCCGGGTTTTCGATTCGCTCAACTGGACAAAAGGGATGCAGGTGGCTATGGAGGCGGTACGTAAAAGTGGCGCTATCTGTGAAGCATCCATCTGTTATACCGGCGATATTCTCGATCCCAAACGGGATAAGTATCCACTCGAATATTATGTGAATATGGCAAAAGAGCTGGAAAATATGGGGGCTCATATCATTGCAATTAAGGATATGGCCGGCTTGATTAAGCCTTTTGCCGCAGAAAAGCTGGTTAAAGCCTTGAAAAATGAGGTTGGTCTGCCAATTCATCTTCATACCCACGACACTTCCAGTAATGGTGGTTCGATGTTGTTAATGGCTACCCAGGCTGGTTGCGATATTGTTGATGTCTCGCTCTCGTCCATTTCTGGTTTAACGGCACAGCCAAACCTGAATGCTCTGTTGGCAACGCTTGAGGGAACTATTTGGGATCCTCAATTAGATATGAGCGGGATGCAGCAACTGGCGAATTATTGGGAAACCTGTCGTACCTACTACGCACCGTTCGAATCGGAACTGCGTAGCGGGACCGCTCAGGTTTATGAGCACGAAATTCCCGGTGGTCAATATTCCAACTATAAACCGCAGGTAGAAGGTTTGGGTTTAGGGCATCGCTGGGAAGAATGTAAAGATATGTACCGCAAGGTTAACGTCATGTTTGGTGATCTGGTCAAGGTTACCCCATCATCAAAAATTGTTGGTGATATGGCGATGTTTATGGTGCAGAACAATCTTGAGCCCGATGATGTGTTTGCACGGGGTCATGAACTTGCCTTCCCGCAAGGAGTGGTCGACTTTTTCAAGGGGATGATTGGTCAGCCTTATGGCGGTTTTCCAGAGAAATTGCAGAAAATAATTTTAAAAGGGGAACAACCATTAACCCATCGACCTGGGGAGTTACTCGAACCAGTCGATTTTGTCTTGAAGCGCGATGAATTAGAAAAGAAACTGGGACATAAGGTATCTGAACGTGATGTCCTTTCAGCGGTTCTTTATCCTGGTGTATATGAGGAATATGATCGTTTCCGGCAGGAATACAGTGATGTCTCAGTACTGCCAACCCCAGTGTTCTTTTACGGCCTTGATGTTGGTGATGAGGTGACAATTGATATTGAGGCGGGTAAAACCCTGATTGTGAAATTGAATGCCATCGGCAGGGTACGTGAGGATGGTACTCGGAATATCTATTTTGAGTTGAATGGTGAACCACGTAGCACGACCATATTAGACCTTTCGGTCGAAGCTGATGAGTCGAGCCATGTTAAAGCCGATCCTGATGATATTAAAGAAATCGGGGCGCCGATGCCGGGTAAAATTTTCAAGCTGATGGTAAGTGTCGGTGATGAAGTTACTGCAGGTGATGTCCTATTGGTCACCGAAGCGATGAAGATGGAAACCAATGTTAAGGCGAAAAAAGCTGGAGTGATAAAAGAGCTGATTTTCGGTGAAGGTGATCAAATCGAGCAGGGTGATCTGCTGGTAGTTTTTGATTAAGTAGATTTTGTAGCATACAGGGGACATGTACTTGCTACATGTCCCCTGATACTGGTTGCCAAATCAAAGGTCGCGGGGTAGCGCCCCCGCACGTCGCCTTACTCTTTTATTGTGCCACAAAAGAGTAAGCAGAAAAAGGCACCCGACCTCCTTGCCCGCCGCTGGGGGTTCCCTCCATTACACAACTGCTTTGAGGAGCGGAAAAAACTCGCTTCGCTCAAACATTTGCCGCTCTTTTTTTCAAATCAGCTGTTTCATTCTGGCTGCGTCACACGGGGGTGATAGATTAACCTCCACCAGCTTTACTGACGACGGGTATTTGTGGATTGATGCGTAAATCCCCCATGCCGATAACATTTTTGATGATTACTTTGTGGGGGCGCATGTCGCTGTCAAAAGAGGCTAGCGTGTCACGACCTTCGGTGCCAAAAACTGATGGGTCAACGAGTATCCGGCAGGTTGTTGTATCGCCGCCGAAAAACTTTTTATCTTTGCGGCTCATTTTCAATAATGGTTCAATAACGATGTCCTGGGTTCCTTTACGGTGAAAAGTAGGGATAAGGATTGTCTCTTCCCCGACCGCACCATAAAAGCCAAGGCGCAGATTGTAGAGTGAGCTCATTATATCAAGTAGGGGTTTATTTTTTTCAATCGTGTAGCTCTCATCCTTATAGATCTTACCATTTTTAATTTTTTGATATCTGACCTGACCAGCGGCATAGTCAAAGGTGTATTTGGATATTTTTTCCCGGCGTGATCCTTTTTTGCCACGTATCGTATGTTTGCTGTGCCATAGCGGTTGCAATAAACCGGTCGAGCCAATTTCCATCAAGGTTTGATATTGGGCCACCCGTTCATTGGTGAAAAATGCCGCCATCCCAATGGTTTTTGCCTCCATAATGACCAAAAAAGTTCCCGGTTTTTCGCCTGGGGAAAGTTTTATGCTCCCTTCGGCAAGGCGGTCAAACCAAAGGAACGAAACATAATATTGCAGCGATTCGCCAACTAATGATTGGATTTTATGTTCTGGAGGCGGGATCTCTTGAGAAAAAGAAGCAACCGGAACGGCCAGTACCAATAGAAAAGAAATTATTGCCAGCCTGAATTTGCTAGTCATGAACATATCAGCTTTCTTTGCTAGATTTATTTTCTGTGCTGTAGATAATGGCCAACTTTTTCACTGTAATGGCAGGCGACTTGATGTCCGCTGCCAATATCTTCTAGTGATGGTTCTTGCTGCTGGCAAAGTTCATCAGCGTAAGGGCAGCGAGGATGAAAATAACAACCGCTGGGTGGGTTGACCGGGGAGGGGACCTCACCACTTAAGGCTGTCGGGCGGGGAAGGTCAGGGTCGGGTGTCGGCACGGCATTGAGTAACGCCTCGGTATATGGGTGGCGGGGATTATTATATAGCTCTGTCGCACTGGTCAATTCAACTATCTTCCCGAGATACATCACCGCAATTCGATCGCTGACATGTTCAATAACGGCGAGGTCGTGGGCAATAAAGAGATAGCTGAGGTTGTGTTCCTGTTTAAAATCTTGCATTAAATTGAGGATTTGCGCTTGTACCGAAAGATCGAGAGCCGAAACTGGTTCGTCAGCGATTATTAATTGTGGTTCAACCGCCACTGCTCTGGCTATTCCCACCCGTTGCCGTTGTCCTCCCGAGAATTCATGTGGATAGCGTTGCTCATGGTCAGCAGTAAGACCAACTTTTTCTAATAGCTCGATAACTCGATCTCGAATCTGACGGGGTGGTGCCAGGCGGTGGATCCGGAGTGGTTCAGCCAGTATGGTACCGATGGTCATGCGCGGATTAAGTGACGAAAACGGATCTTGAAAAATCATCTGCATTTGCCGACGATAAGGGCGCATCTGTGTGGCTGAGAGATGGGTTAATTCATCCCCGGAAAAGAAAACTTGCCCGGCATCTGCTTGCAATAGTTGTAAAATCAGTTTGCCGGTGGTCGATTTGCCGCAGCCAGATTCGCCCACCAGTCCCAATGTTTCGCCTCGGTTTAAACTGAATGAGATATTATTGACTGCCGCTAGTTGTCCCGTTGTACGCCCCAGCGAATCTCTAAACCGAAAGCTTTTGCTTAAATTTTTTACCTCAAGTAGTGGCAAATCAGTATCTCCAGCACCGTACCCAGTGGTTCGGGTCGATTTCTTCAATCTCTGGTAGTTTGTGACCGCATGGGGCGCAGGGGCCGGGACAACGATCGAGAAAAAGACAACCGGCAAGTTGATCATTTAAGTCTGGAAGTTGACCAGCGATTGCTGGTAGTCGCTGTTTTTGACCCAGCCGCGGGATGCACTTCATGAGTCCCTGAGTGTAGGGATGCAAGGGATTGGCAAACACCTTTTTTACGCTTCCATATTCAATAATTTGACCTGCGTACATTACCGCAATATTGTCGGCATTACCGGCCACAACTCCAAGATCGTGGCTGATCAACAGGGTTGTCATCTGGTGCTGTTGTTTTAATTCCAATAACAGATCCATTATTTGTGCTTGAATAGTGACATCAAGAGCGGTCGTCGGTTCATCGGCAATCAATAGCTTGGGATCGCATGCCAGAGCCATAGCAATCATTATCCGTTGCCGTTGACCTCCTGAGAGTTGGTGCGGATAGTCACGCAATCTGCGGCTGGGATCAGAAATACCCACCTGATTAAGTAACTCAGCAGCTTGTTGCAGTGCTTGTGGTTTGGTCTCCCCCAAATGTAGTTGGATTACCTCCGCAATTTGATCTCCAATGCGTAGCACCGGATTGAGGGAGGTCATCGGCTCTTGAAAAATCATCGCAATTTCGTTGCCACGAATGCGCTGCATTTCAAGGTCAGGAAGGTGGAGTAGATCACGACCATCGAGGAAAATTTCACCGCCGACAATTTTACCAGGTTTTGGCAGTAAACGCAGCAGCGACAGGGCCGTCATTGACTTGCCACAACCCGATTCTCCAACCAAAGCCAGCGTTTCACCACTATTAATAGTGAAAGACACATGATCAACGGCTTTGATCAGGCCGGTTCTGGTAAAGAAATAGCTTTGTAGATTATTAACGACAAGGCGTGGTGACATGTTTTTCTCTCAATTTGATGGTTGGCATATGTGTACAGGTTTGCGCCACAATGGTCAAGATTGTGATTTCCATTAAGTACATAAATCAATATTCCAAAATATATAAGTAAAAAAGTCTGGATTCTTGTTCAAGAAAAATTAATAATAGCAGAATGGAAACTGATTACGTCGATTTACATCTTCATTCAACTTGCTCGGATGGCCTTTTCAGCCCTGAAAAGGTGGTTGAGATGGCAAAGAACGTGGGTTTGCTTGCAATTGCTCTAGCCGATCACGATAATATTTCTGGTATTGGTCGGGCGATGGCGGCTGGCGCTGCCTCTGGGATTGAAGTTATTGCTGCGGTGGAACTTTCCAGCCAGTGGTTTCAATATACCGACATGCATCTGTTGGGTTATGGGTTTGATTATCAGGATCCCTATTTGATTCGGGCTTTGGAGGAGTTTCAACAGTTTCGAGCCACCAGAAATCGGCAAATTGTCGAATTGGTCAATTTGAAACTAATTGCTGAAAACCGTCAACCGCTCGATCCTGACGGGGTGCGCAAATTAGCCGGTGGAACAATCGGTCGACCCCATATTGCCTTAGCTTTGCGGCAGGCAGGTTATGTCAAAAATAACGATGAAGCTTTCGATCGCTATCTGGTCCCTTGCAATGTGACGAAGCATTATTTTCCGGCGGATGAAGCGATCAAGCTAATCCATGGCAGTGGTGGCATTGTCGTCTTGGCACACCCCCCCTATGTGAGTCGGGATCGGCGTAAACTCGAGGCTTTGGTGGCAGAACTGGTTGGTTTGGGTCTGGATGGGATTGAGGCTTATAATAATGCTTCTGGACTGGAAGATACCGATTGGTTAATAAAGTTGGCACAGCGACACGATCTGGTGGTGACAGGAGGTTCCGATTTCCATGGTGATAGTGGCTCAGTGATAGCGGTTGGTAGTGGATTGCGCGGTATCCGGGTCCCTTATGCATGTGTCGATGCGATCAAAGCTGCCGTATCAGCACGACGCTCATGAACAGCATCAGGTCGCAATTTCGGTTAATCGTCCTGTTGATCCTTTTAATCATCCCCCAAATTTGTCTGGCAACAACTGTAAAAGATCACGATCCTTCACGTTTAAATAAGTCAATCAACCGTTTTATTTGGCAGGATTGGAAAAACAGTTTCCCCAAAGAGGCGTCTCTTTTTGTCGGCAGCTCCAGTATCTATCGCTGGAAGACTGCTGCTGGTTTCCCGACCTCGCAAATTATTAATCGTGGTATCGCCGGAGCCGAAATTTCTGATTTAAATTACTACTTTGATACCATTGTGAAATGCTACCAGCCAACTAAAGTTATTTTCTATTGTGGTGATAACGATGTTGCGGCGGGGAAGGGTACAGCGCAGATATTAACCGATTTCAGCATGTTTGCTGAGCGATTACAAAAAGAGCTACCCCATACCGAACTGTTGTTTATGGCGATTAAACCCAGTCCGCTGCGTTGGGCACTGTGGCCGGAAATGTTGTCGAGTAACCACACAATTAAAACCTACTGCCGGGTGAGCAATCGGTGTAGTTTTATTGACACCGCAACCCCACTGTTAAATTCCGCCGGGCAACCAGATAAAAATCTTTTTGCTGCTGATGGCATCCATTTGAATCGGGCGGGATACAAAATATGGGAAGCTATTTTGATCCCATTGCTGACAAAAAAACACTCGAACAAATAATAAGTATTTGCGTATTAAATTTGTTTCTTCCGATTCCCTTTCACTTCCCCATAGTTCTTTTAAGCAATTTTTTACAATCCTCGAATATCCCTCCAGTTTCGGCAGCGGCTTTATGGGTATTTGTACCTATAGTGATTCCGGTATTTGTACCGATTTACCTAATCTGAAACAAATGTCATCCTCCTCAGGCTAATAGAACATTATTTTAAATTTGAAATTGGCCGCTCTTGTATGTGCAAGGGTGGAGCATATCGTCAACATTTTTGAGAGGAGAGTGTGAGAATGAAACAAAAGAAAAAATGGCTATCTGTTCTTGTTGCAGTCGTTGCGTTAACTAGTTTGTTTGTTGGGACTGCCGCTGCGGAAACAGTGTTACGTGTCGGAACGCTGAGTAACGATGCTAACCAGTTGGATCCGCATATTTCAACCAAAACCCAAGACAAGATCCTCTTTCCCTGGATTTTCAGCGGTCTGGTCCGCTTTAAGCCGGGCACTGCCGATCTTTCCGGCATGGAAGCAGATCTGGCTGAAAGCTGGACGTCCAGCGCTGACGGTCTGAACTGGACTTTTAATTTACGCAAAGGGGTCAAATTTCATGGTGGTTATGGCGAAATGACCTCCGAAGATGTTGTTTTCTCCCTGAACCGCGCCGCTAACAAGGAAACCTCTACCGCCTATAAGAACTACCAGGCGGTTGAAAGCATTACTGCACCGGACGCATATACTGTTGTTATCAAGCTGTCGAAGCCGGTTCCCTCCCTGCTCGGTATTGTGACCAACTACCACGGGGGTATGATCGTCAGCAAAAAAGCGGTTGAGAAACTGGGCGACGATTTCAAGCTGAATCCGATTGGTACCGGTCCCTTTGCCTTTTCCGAGTACAAGTCAAAGCGTCATGTCACCTTGGTCGCCAACAAAGATTACTTCCGTGGTACACCGCAGATCGACAAGATCGTTTATCGCTATCTGCCTGACGGTTCGAGCCGTGAGCTCGCTTTTCGCAACCATGAAATCGATCTCTTCTACGGCACCCGTGAGCAACGCTGGGTCGAGCGGATGCGTAAAGTTAAAGGAACCAAGATTGATATCTTCGGTCTCGGTGAGCTCAGAACCTTGCACATGAATACCAGCAAGAAGCCGTTGGGCGATATCCGTGTGCGTAAAGCGATTGCCCACGCTGTCAATCGTGACGAAATGGTTCTGTTTGTCGGTGCGGATGTTGCCAAGCCATCATACTCCGTTGTCCCCCAGGGCTACCTCGGTCATACCTCCGATGTCCCCCGTTACGACCTTGATATCGCCAAGTCCAAGGCGTTGCTCAAGGAAGCCGGT
>DAOWKG010000184.1 GCA_030639985.1 Desulfuromonadaceae bacterium | reverse complement strand
GTTCCATGCTGGGGCTTGTTGAATAAAGGAGGTTCATTTATGCAAATTACCGTTACCTTCCGTCACATGGAGAGTAGTGATGCTATTCGTAGTTATGTGGAAGAGAAGCTAGCCCGGGTCAAAAAATACATTGATGAGCCTATCGATGCCCAGGTAGTTTTATCGGTGCAGAAAAAAATTAATCATCGTGCCGAAGTTGTCATGGTGGCCAAAGGGCTGACCATGAAGAGTACTGAAACTAAAGAAGATATGTATGCTGCTATCGATTTAATGGTCGATAAAATTGAGCGGCAGCTGAAGCGTTATAAAGATAAATTGAAGAAACATAAGGGTGGTGAAGGGATTCAGCGGCGACTGGAAAAGACGGTATTTTCAGCAGCAAGTGTAGATGGCGGGAGTGAGGAACCTGAAATTGTCAAGAGCCATTCATTTTTTGTTAAACCGATGTCGGTCGAAGAGGCAGTAATGCAAATGGATCTGCTACAAAAAGAATTTCTCGCTTTTACCGATGATCGTTCTGGAGAGATGAATGTTGTTTATCGGCGCAAAGATGGCAACTACGGTTTAATCGTTCCTCAGGGAAGTTAGCTACTTGTGAACAGGGACTTTTCAGCGTAAGCGGAAAGTCCCTGTTGTATTTACTTCTGACTAAATAAGATTGTGATTATGAAAATATCTGAACTGTTAGACCCCGAAGCTATTGTCGCTGATCTGCAGGCTAAGGACAAAGGAACAGCCCTCGCAGAACTGACCGACTCCTTGATTTCCTGTGACCCGTCCCTTGACCGGGATGAGGTTATTGCGGTTTTGCAAGAACGGGAAAAACTCGGCAGCACTGGCATCGGTGATGGCGTAGCAATTCCTCACGGTAAACTGGCCGGTATGCCTGAACTGAAATTAGTTTTTGGACGGAGTTCTTCTGGGGTCGATTTTGAATCGATGGATGGGCAACCAGCATATCTGTTTTTCCTCTTGATTGCACCTGAGGAATCTGTCGGGGTTCATTTAAAAACCTTGGCTCGAATTTCCAAACTATTAAAAGATGCGGTGGTCAGAAAGAAACTACTTGATGCTCCTGACCAGCAAGCTATCTATCAGGTTATCCTTGATGAGGAAGGATAAGCTTGATTTTTCTACCACTGGTAGCTGCAGTGGCTGATTAGGCTTTGATGTTATGCCAAAACTTACCATCCAGGAAATTCTTGACGAAAAAGAAGCAGGTCTAGATTTAGAATTATTGTCCGGTTCCGGTGGCCTAGCGGGGGGTGTTTCGGTACCAAGGATACAAAAACCTGGGCTGGCTCTGGCCGGTTATGTTGATAGTTTACATCCTGATCGGGTGCAAATAATAGGTTCCACAGAATTAAATTACTTGCACTCGATCTCTCGTACAGAAGCGATCAAGAAGGTCAGGGAACTCTGTAGTCACAACATTTCTTGTCTGATCATCACCAAAAATCAACCTGCCCCAGACTATCTGATAGAATTGACAGACGCGGGTAACACTCCCCTGTTACGAACTAAGCACATGAGTTCGAATTTTATTGCCCTGCTGACCCGTTTTCTTGAAGAACGCCTACTGCCGACATCAACTTTGCATGGCGTGCTGATGGATATTCTTGGTGTTGGAGTGTTGCTTCAGGGGAAGAGCGGTGTAGGTAAGAGTGAATGTGCCTTGGAGCTGATTTTACGGGGATATCGTCTGGTTGCCGATGATATTATCAAGGTACGGTTTAAGCTGCCGTCGGTTATTTTTGGTGAAGGTATGGATCTGCTCCATTATCATATGGAAATTCGCGGGTTGGGGATCCTTAATATTAAACACTTGTTTGGGGTCGCCGCAATCCGGGAGCGTAAAAAGATCGATTTGGTTATCGAGATGGTGCCCTGGGAACAGGGCAAGGAGTATGACCGCCTTGGATTGGAAGACCATACCTATAATATCCACGGTGTTGAGCTTCCATTTGCGAGAATACCGATTGCCCCTGGTCGAAATATCAGCACCATTGTTGAGGTTGCCGCTCGCAATCAGTTGCTGAAAGAGATGGGTTATCATAGTGCTCGAGAATTTCAGGAGTTGCTGGAAAAACGGATGGCGGCAGCGGCTCATTTGCACTCTCACTCTATTATTGGTGAAAATCTCGAATGAAGCGTCAGTTGTTGATTATTACCGGCCTGTCTGGGTCGGGTAAAAGTACCGCTGCTCGGTTATTGGAGGATCAAGGTTTTTTTGTAGTCGATAATCTGCCATTGGTTATGTTGCCCGATTTTATGCAACGTGTCGGAGAGGGGTTAAGTCCCGATGCCGGAGTTGCCGTTGTTGTCGATGTCCGTAACCGTGGTTTCTTAACTGACTACAAAGAAATTTTTGCGCAGCTTAAGAAGGAAGGTTACCAGCTCGAAATTCTCTTTTTTGAAGCGGCAGATGAGGTTTTGCAACGGCGTTACTCAGAAACCAGACGTTCTCATCCCCTGGCAGCTGATGATACGGTGCAAAGTGGGATAACGAGGGAGCGTCGGCAGCTGCATGTGTTGCGTGATATCGCAACCCGGATTGTTGATAGCAGCAATCTGAATTCTCGCTTGTTGCGGGATTTAATGCTTGATTTGATTGGCGATAAGCACCAGTCCCCCCTTATTGTGAATCTCGAATCATTTGGTTACCGCTTTGGCCTCCCGCCAGCAGCCGATTTGGTTTTTGATGTGCGGTTTCTTTCTAATCCTCATTATATTGATGAGTTACGGCCGCTGACTGGTTTGGTTCCAAAGTTGCGCCAATTTGTTTTATCGCAGCCCGCCTGTCGTGAATTCCGCCAGCACCTTGATCACTTATTGGGTTTTTTATTGCCCCATTATCAAGCCGAGGGGAAAAGTTATTTGACCGTCGCTATCGGTTGCACCGGTGGTAGACACCGAAGTGTCTCAATTGTTGAAGATTTGTATAAAAGTTTTCCGGAAGCGAAAGTTGTATTGCGGAAAAACCATCGTGACATTGATAAGGGTTAGTGGATGATCGGTATAGTTGTGGTAACGCATGCCGGGTTGGCTCGAGAACTGCTGCATGCGGCAGAATTGATACTTGGGCCAACACAGCTGGTAGGAACTGTCAGTATTGATCGTGGCATGTCTGTCGATGTTGCTAAGGAAAAGTTGCAGCAGGTTGTTCACCGGGTCGGAGCGGATGGCGATGGGGTGTTGATTCTGACCGATTTGTTTGGCGGCACACCGACGAATATAAGTGCCGAATTTCTTTGCCCGGATGTAGTTGAAATACTTGCCGGGGTCAACCTGCCGATGTTGATTAAAAGTATTGGTGCCAGATCCAACAATGATCTGGGTGGGTTGGCGGCGTTACTGAAAGAGTATGGTAAAAATGCAATTATGCGTCCAGCCGAATTGTTAGGCACGGTTTTATAGAAAGCAGTTTACGTAGATGAATCTTGTTTTGACTCGTATCGATAATCGCTTAATCCATGGTCAGGTTCTGGAAACGTGGGTTCCTTTTGTAAAGGCCGACTGTATTGTCGTTGCAAATGATGCCATTGCCGGGAACCAACTGAAGAAAATGATGATGCAAGCTTCGGTACCTAGTAGAATGCGGGTCGAAATTGGGACCGTCGTCGATTCTGTGGCGCTACTGAAATCATCACAACTTGATAAATGCAGAACCATGTTGCTGTTTGGTACCCCCGCCGATGCTGTCCGAGCTTATCGTGCTGGTTTAGAATATAAGCAGCTTAACTTGGGTAATTTACATGCCGATAAATGGCAGGCTCAACTCAGTTGTACCCTGTTTCTTGATACCACCGACTTAGCCGATTTAGAATTGCTCGACCGAGCCGGGATAAAGATAACGTCACGTTGTATCCCTGCCGATGGAGAGCGGTCGTGGCGTAAATTAATTCCGGTGGTAAAAGGAAGGAATTGATGATTAGCGGTCTGACCATAGGAGCATTGATCGCACTGATGTGCGGGTTGGATCGGGTGGCTATCTTGCAGGTAATGGTTTCCCGCCCGATTGTTGCAGCACCATTGACGGCATTTTTGCTCGGGGAGCCGTTGGTCGGATTGCAGATCGGGGTGATGGTTGAATTGCTGTGGCTGGCGCGGTTACCAGTTGGTGCGGCGGTGCCGCCGGACGATACTCAGGTTGCAATTGGCAGTAGTGCATTGGCCATTATCCTGGCACAACGTTTAGACACCTCTGGCATCGAATTGATCTTGCTATGCCTGTTGGTTGCGGTTCTCTTGGGGAAGGTTGGTCAATATTTTGATCACTTTGCCAGACAACATAATGTCCGTTTAGCAAAACAGGTTGATGATGCTCTTGAGCGTGGTTCATTGCTGCGGGCCGAATTACAACATTTGCGTGGGTTAGGTAGCTTTTCTCTCGCTGCAATAGTGACTTATGCCACTATTATGACCGGAGGGCTGTTGCTTGTGCCGTTGTTGCTGCCATTGGTTCAGCAGCCACTTAGTTATTCATCAAGTTGGGTGCAGTTGGCGCTACCATTAGTCGGAATAGCAGTTATTCTTGGAACTATAAATGTAAGCAGGGCAATTACATTGTTTTGTGCCTCTTTTGGCATGTCATTTTTGCTGATGTGGCTGGTGTAAAGATGACGACAATACCAAGGAAAACACGCCTATATATCTGGTTTCGATTACTCCTGCTGCAAGCGAGTTGGAACTTTGAACGTTTTCAAGGGGTAGGCTTTTTCTATGCCTTGTTGCCGGGTCTAAGGAAGCTCTATCGCAAGGAAAAGTTGCTCGAAGTAAGTAAGAGGTATACCGGCTATTTTAATACCCACGTGTATCTGGCACCAATGGTTGCCGGAGCGGTTTTGAAACTTGAAGAGGAGCGGGCGGCAGGAACATCAGAGCCACAGGTCGAAATTGCCGATTTTAAGGAAATGGTTGCCGCCCCTTATGCCGCTATTGGTGATGCCCTGTTCTGGGGCGGTTTACGTCCATTGGTGGCTGGTATCGCTCTGTTTTTTGCAGTTAAGGGGATCTTCTGGGCACCGGTAATTTTTGTGGTGGCTTACAACCTTGTGCCCGCTTGGTTTAGAACGGTATTTTTTGTCCATGGTTACCGCCGGGGGATGCGGTCCGTTGAATTTATTCAACAACATAAATTACCCGATTGGGCTATTCATACCAAAGAGGCGGCAGTGGTGGTTCTTGGTGGGCTGAGTGCGTTTATGGTTTTTTCCCATTTAACGCAGCAGCAGTTACCTAGTTGGTTGGGAATGTTGACCCTTATTCCTATGGTGATGCTGGGGTTGGTGGCACGCAAAGGGGTTTCTACTGTGTTGTTGATATTTATAACGGTTGGCAGCATTTTTCTACTTGGGGTGTTCTGGGTCGATATGACAAAGTTGATCACATTATTGGGGATGGAATTATAATGCAAAATCGCAGTTTTACGATAATAAACCGGCTTGGTTTGCATGCTCGAGCCGCAGCACAATTTGTTCAGACCGCAAACAAGTTTAGTTCTGAAATAGCGATACTTAAGGAAGATATCGAAGTCAATGGTAAGAGTATTATGGGAATATTGCTCCTTGCCGCACCACGTGGAACCGATATCGCAATAACGGTAGAAGGTGCTGATGAAGAACTGGCAATGACAGCCGTTGCGGCATTGATTGAGGATGGTTTTGGTGAAGAATAAGGTTGCAGAAGATACATACCTGGTCGGGATCGGGGTCTCACCGGGGATAGGAATTGGCGAGGTCAGCCTGGTTGACCAACGCCCTCTGGTAGATCAATCTTTGATCGATATAGGTGAGATTGAAGGGGAATTGTTGCGCTTCCAACAGGCTCTTGATTTAGCCAAAAGGCAGCTTCAGAAGATCAAACAGACAGTTTCCGACCAACCGCACTTACGTGAACATCTCTATATCCTTGATACCCACTTGTTGATTCTTGATGATGAAATGTTGGTCAGTGGCACCGAAAAAGGGATTCTGGAACGAATAAATGCGGAAGGTGCGTTGACCCAGGTTCTGGAGCAATTACGGGCACTGTTTGACAATATTGATGATGAGTATTTACGTGAAAGACGCTCTGATGTCGATGCCGTCGGAGAACGATTATTGCGTATTTTAACTGGTGTTGGTGAGCGCACCATTGGAAATATCGGCAGAAAATCTCTGGTAGTTGCCCATGAGCTCTCTCCGGCTGAAACAATGCAGATGGATAGATCCAAAGTACTTGGGTTTATTACCGATAAGGGGGGGAGAACGTCACATACTGCTATCTTGGCACGTTCCCTGAACATTCCGGCAGTTGTCGGGATGGAAACCATAACTTCGATGGTTTTTGACCGGGTACCGGTGGTTATCGATGGCACTACCGGGGTCGTTATTCTCAACCCCTCGGCAAAGACCTTTAAGGAATACCTGGAGCGGAAACAATCGTATGAATTCCTTGAGCGTGATCTTGAAAACTATCGAAATTTGCCACCGGTCACCACAGATCAAGTTCGGGTCTCGTTACGTGGCAATTTGGAGATAGCCAGTGATGTTGAACAAGTTAAAAAACATGCCGCTGAAGGTATCGGCCTTTATCGTACCGAATTTCTATACTTGGGTCGAAGTGAACCACCTGATGAGGAGTTACAATACCAGTCTTATTGCGAAATAGTTCAACAAGTAGATGGGAAACCGGTGACGATTAGAACCCTGGATATCGGTGGCGATAAATTTGGACCGGAATTGAATCTTGCAGACGAAGCCAATCCAGCAATGGGATTGCGGGCAATTCGGTTTTCATTGCAGGAGGATCGTCTTTTCAGAACCCAGCTACGAGCAATATTGCGTGCATCCACTTGCGGCAAAGTGCAGATTATGTTTCCGATGATCAGTGGTGTCGCTGAAATCAAGGCTTGTAAGCGGATTTTAAGTGAAATCAAGGGAGAGCTGGATCGGGAAGGGATTGCGTATGATCATGATATTGCCATCGGAATCATGATCGAAACGCCAGCAGCGGTAATGATTGCACCATTGCTGGCACAGGAAGTTGACTTTTTCTCCATTGGTACCAATGATTTGATCCAGTATTTTCTTGCTGTTGATCGTGGCAATGAGCATGTGGCTTACCTGTATGAACCTCTCCATCCCGCAATTTTACGGGCACTTAAAGCAACTTGTGATGCGGCTAATAATGCTGGTATCAATGTATGTATGTGCGGTGAAATGGCCGGAGAGCCCCTTTATACCCAAGTGTTGGTAGGGCTAGGATTGAATGCATTATCGATGAATCCAGCCTGTGTCCCCCGGGTGAAGCGGGTCCTGCGGCAGATATCGAAACGCGATGGTGAACTGCTGGTTGACAAGGTATTAAAATTATCCACCAGTAAAGAGGTTTCTATCGTTATTGAGCAGGAGATGCGCAATCGGTTGCCAGATATTTTTGCGCAGACACTTATATAAAAGTTGTTTTAAATTTTTTTATTAAACTAAACCGAAAGGAAGCGTTTTATATGGCAATGACAGATTTTCTATTTACTTCAGAATCGGTAGGTGAAGGGCATCCAGATAAAGTTGCTGATCAGATTTCCGATGCGGTACTCGACGCTATCCTGGAGCAAGATTCACAAGCCAGAGTTGCTTGCGAAACTTTGGTGACGACTGGAATGGCAATGATTGCTGGCGAGATCACGACCAGCGCTTATGCCGACCTGCCAGCCATTGTGCGGCAAACAATCAAAGAAATTGGCTATGATGATTCGGCTATCGGGTTTGACTATGAAACCTGCGCAGTTATGACCTCCATAGATCATCAGTCTCCAGATATATCGCAAGGAGTAAGCGAAGGAGAGGGGCTATTTAAGGAACAGGGTGCTGGCGATCAGGGGTTGATGTTTGGTTTTGCCTGTGATGAAACCCCAGAATTGATGCCCATGCCGATCACTTTTGCCCACAAGCTGATGCAAAAACTAGCTACGGTTCGTAAAACCGGTAAACTCGATTTTTTACGTCCTGATAGCAAATCTCAAGTATCGATTCAATATATTGATGATCAGCCAACCAGAATTGATACGGTGGTGATTTCAACTCAACATAGCCCCGATGTCAGTTACGATGATTTGAAAGAAGCTGTTATTGAAGAGGTAATTAAGCCGATTTTGCCGGCAAACTTACTTGATAGCAATACCCGTTATCTTATCAATCCGACCGGGCGCTTTGTCGTTGGTGGTCCGATGGGCGATTGTGGTTTAACTGGGCGAAAAATTATCGTTGATACTTACGGTGGTCATGGCTCTCATGGTGGTGGTGCTTTTAGTGGTAAAGATCCATCCAAGGTGGACCGTAGCGCTTCTTATATGGCACGTTATGTTGCTAAGAACATTGTTGCTGCAGGGCTGGCCCGCAAATGTGAAGTACAGTTGGCGTATGCGATTGGGGTAGCTGAGCCGGTTTCAGTTATGATCAACACCTTTGGCACCGGTAAAATTCCTTCAAATCAGATTGCGATGGTTGTGCGGGATGAATTTGACATGCGTCCGGCAGCAATAATTAAGCAATTGAATCTGCTCCGTCCGATTTATCGGCAAACAGCAGCTTACGGCCATTTTGGCAGGGAATTACCTGGCTTTACCTGGGAAATTACCGATCGGGTAGAATCGCTTAAATCTCGAGCTGGATTGTAATAATATCGGGCCTGTCCCCAGATTTGTCGGGGACAGGCCCATTTATGCAGGTTTATATCCTTAAGCTAAAATCACCCTAGCAATCGGTTTCAATCGAAACACTCTCAATAATGACTGCCTCTAAAGGAACGTCTTGATGGTAATCTTTATTGCCGGTCGCAACTTTAGCGATCTCATCTACTACTTCCATCCCTTCGGTAACTTGCCCAAAAACTGCATAACCATAACCGTTGGGGTTTTTCCCCTGATGGTTCAGAAAATCATTGTCGGCAAGATTGATGAAAAATTGACTGCTGGCACTGTCAACCACTTGGGTGCGTGCCATCGCCAGGGTGCCACGTAAATTTTTCAAGCCATTATCTGCTTCATTTTTAATTTCTGCTTGGGTCTTTTTCTGTGCCATTTCAGCGGTAAAACCACCACCTTGAATCATAAAATTGGGGATAACCCGATGAAAAATAGTGTCGACATAAAAATCATCACTGACATATTTAAGGAAGTTTTCGGTGCTGATAGGGGCTTTTTCAGCCTCAAGGGTAATAGTTATTTGTCCTTTATTGGTCACCATTTTTACGATTGGTTGGGTGCTCATAGTTTTCTCCTCTTAGTTAGATAACGATAGTGAAATTATTTTAGAAAATTATTTTTATGATAGGCTCGGGGATATTGTAGCTGCGTTGGTTAAAATTTTTGCTTTTAGTTCAACTGCTGATTAGATCAGATGACAGTTGAGCCAGCTTGTAACATCTTGATAAATTGATCTCCCGGAACAGGTTTGCTGAACAGGTAGCCCTGGTAGAGTGGGCAACCTTTTTGTTCCAGGAATTCGAGTTCACCTTTGGTTTCAACTCCCTCAGCAATAACTTTTAAATCCAAGTGGCTAGCCATGGAGATAATAGTTTCAACGATGGCTGCGTCACTACTATCGGTATCAATATCACGTACAAACGATTGGTCAATTTTTAAGATATCGAGAGGCATTTTTTTCAAGTAAGCCAATGAGGAATATCCGGTACCAAAATCATCTATTGATAACTCAATACCCAATTTTTTAAGGGCACTCATCTTTTTTATGGTATCAAGAATATTGTCGATGACAATGCTTTCGGTAAGTTCTAGGCCAAGATGTGTCGGGTTTGCACCAGTTTGTTTGAGGATGTTTTTGACCTGATTGACAAAGTCTGGTTGCCGGAATTGTCTGGGACTGACATTGACGGCAAGGTGGTTAACCTGTAACCCTTGATTTTCCCATTCTTTTAAATGTTCACAAGCGGTGCGTAGTACCCATTTACCAATTGGTAGTATCAGGCCGGTAGCTTCGGCGACGGGAATAAATGTCGCAGGCGAAATAAAGCCTTTTTCGGGATGCTGCCACCGAGCCAAGGTTTCGGCACCAAGAATATCGCCATTACCGTTGACTTGAGGCTGAAAATACAGAGAAAGTTCATTGCGTTCAAGGGCATAGCGTAATTCTTTTTCTACCGCTAATCTTGTATCTGCCGCTGCCTGCATACTGGGGAGGAAAAATCTGATTGTATCGCGACCGTCATCTTTGGCGCGATACATGGCGGTATCAGCAAAGCGAAGTATGTCGTCACCGGTTTCTTTACTGTTGGAGTCAGAAGGGAACATGGCGACCCCAATACTGGGGGTGATATGTAGTTCGTGACCTTCAATGTGGTATTTTTCAGCTAACTTGTCGCTGATATTTTCAGCTTTTTGCTGCGCGATCGTAGCGGCGTCAGTTGGGCTTTTTTCTAATTCAGAGAGGAGGATGACAAATTCATCACCGCCCAATCGGGAAACGGTGTCTTCTGCTCTCAGTTCGCTGACCAGGCGTTTGGCTACTTCTTGCAGTAACGCATCACCGACCGGGTGACCTAGGGAATCATTGATGTTTTTGAATCTGTCCAGATCAAGAAACAGCATGGCACCAAAACTACCAGTACGACGAGCCCGGAATATATCTTGCTCCAGTCGGTCAAGGAGCAAGCGCCGGTTTGGCAGTTCGGTTAACGCATCGTAGAAAGCCAACCGCTCAATTTTAGCTTCAGCTTTTTTGCGTTCGGTCACGTCACGAATAGTTGCACAGATTTTATCGGTTGCTTGACCTATACCGGTATGATAACTGGCATTGATTGAGCACGGAATCATGGTTTTGTCTTTATCCTGAAGCTGCAGCTCAAAGTCAGAAATATTACTTTCATCTCTAAGCAGGGCAAACAGGCGATCTCTGCTCCATTTGTTGGGGAAAATTTGATCAATATTCAAGTTGACAACGTCGTCGCGGCAGTATTGCGATATCTGGGAAATTGATGGACTGACTTCGATGATATTGCCATCAAGAGCTACTTCCATATAAACATCTTGTAAATTGTCAAAAATGACGCGGTACTTTTGCTCACTGGTTTTAAGTCTAGCGTTTGATTGGTTCAGATCGGTAACCGCTTTTTGCAGCGCCTGGGTACGTTTGGTAACCTCGTGCTCTAAATGTTCCTGATAGGCGCGGTTCTCAATAATCAGGCGGGAACGTTCCATTGATTGGTTGATAGCGTGCAGCAGAACATTCATGTCTGTTATCGGTTTTAACAGGTAATTCCAAGCACCTGAATGAATTGCTTCGATAGCATCACCAACGACTCCGGTTCCAGAAACGACAATAATCGGGGTATCGGGAGAATTTTCAGTGATTTTTTCGATAACTTCGAGTCCGTCAACTTCTGGCATGCGGAGATCACATATGACCAGATCCGGTTTTTCCTGCGCAAAAACCTCTAGCCCTTCTCGCCCATTCTTAGCTTCGACAACCTGATAGTCGTAGTCCTCCAAAAACATTCTGAAACTGGTACGAATGTTTTCTTCGTCATCGATCGTCAGGATAATGGGATTAGTCCGTAAGGCCATCAAGTGAATCCATAGCTAAAAAAGTTGAAGATCTTTTTAATATGACAGCAGTATGCCAATTAGTCAAATTTAATTTGCGCTCTTCTGAATAAAACATATAAATAATTGGTTATCTACTTTGCTCTAGTCAATTTGAGATTAGAACCAATGTTGGCAACGGACGAACACAGACCGGGGCACATTCTTGAAACCAAAAAATCACAGAGAATTCTTTTAAACCTTAATCTGACCTTTGTGTCTATTGTACGAAATAATGTTTTGGTTTTGTCCTGCAATTGTCCGTATCTGTCTGTGGCAGAAAAGGTTCCGCTTTTTTCAATCGGTCAATCAGGTCTACTTGAATCATGGATAATCAGATAAAAATATGATGGTTGTAAATGGCTATAGGGCGAGAGCTTGGATCGTTTGCTCGGTTTCCTCTAGGAGAATTTCATTTGCTTCCTCAGTTAAACAAAATTTATCCTCGTACTCTGTCGCGATTTTTGCTTGCTGGGTGGCGTTTTTACAGCCATAGCCAAATCGGTGACTTAACTGGTTGGCAACGTGAGTAGCAGCAATGACATCATGATCGATCGGAGTTGCATTGGGTTTATGGGTCCAACGGATCGCATTTACAATGAAAGGTGGAAGTGCCCACCATTCAGCAATAAATCCACCTAATTCGGCATGATCAGTTTTGAATATTTTAAACTCTGCATCTCGCAGGGAAATATTTTCCACTTTAGCCAAGTTGATTGATGCTTCGAATTGCGTGGAAAAGAAATTTGCCGCCGCAAGTTTTCCGAGGTCGTGTAAAAGACCGGCGATAAAAGCGCGGTCATGCTGGATAAAATCTGTTGGCAATAATGATTTAAGCAACAATCTCGCAATTATTGCGGTTGCCATCGAGTGTTTTTTGAATTCCGAAAAACAAAATCCCTCTATGTCTGGTAACTGACCAGCAATT
>DAOWKG010000154.1 GCA_030639985.1 Desulfuromonadaceae bacterium | reverse complement strand
GCAGCAAATCTATTGTAAATTTAGTTAGGCGTAAGAGAGTGATGAGTCAGGTGTAACACCTAACCCTTCACCCCTAACACCTCACGATTCACTTAACAGGTTCTAAATGTTGTTGCTAGCAATTGAAAGTTCATGCGATGAAACTGCTGTAGCGGTTGTGCGTGATGGCCGTCAAATACTGTCTAATTTGATTGCCTCGCAAATTGACCTGCACGCTGTTTATGGTGGGGTCGTGCCGGAACTGGCTTCCAGACGTCACCTTGAAGTGATAAATCCCCTGGTCGAAGAAGCTTTAAGCGTTGCTGGGGTTTCAGCGGCAGAGCTTGAGGGAGTTGTCGTCACCCGTGGCCCCGGATTGGTCGGTGCTTTACTGGTCGGGGTAGCGTTTGCGAAAGCGTACGCCTATGCTCTTGATATCCCCTTGATCGGGGTGCACCATATAGAAGGTCATATTCAAGCAATTCAACTTGAAAAGGAAGTCGAATACCCATTTCTTGCTGTGGCCGTTTCTGGTGGGCATACCCATCTATATCGAGTTGATGCTATTGGAGAGTATCGCCTTCTTGGTCGCACTGTCGATGATGCCGCCGGGGAAGCATTTGATAAAGTGGCGAAGATGATGGGGCTTGGTTATCCCGGTGGGCCGGTAATTGATAAGCTGGCAGCATCAGGTGATGATGGCGGGATTGTGTTTCCCCGGCCGATGTTGCAGAAGAAAAATTGTGATTTCAGTTTTTCCGGGGTTAAAACTGCGGTTTTAAATTATCTCCAGCGCCTCGAATCAAAGCCGGATGAAAAACTAATCGGTCAGATTGCTACGGCATTTCAAATTGCGGTGGTCGATGTTATCACCAAAAAAACGCTGCGTGCTGTAGAGGCTGAAGGTTTGAGTCGGATTGTCGTAGCTGGTGGGGTGGCCTGTAACTCCGGTTTGCGGAAAAAATTTGCTGAGTTGTCGATAATAAATAATGTTGAAACTTTTTTTCCGAGCCCCATATTATGTGCCGACAACGCTGCCATGTTGGCGGTTGCTGGGGATTACTATTTATCCCGGGGGTTTACATCCCCACTTGATTTGAATGCGGTTTCAAATTGGCCGCTTGAACAGCTTAAATACAGTTGATAGTGGATATCTATGTGGCGACGTTGGGGTTTTTTCCGACAATTTAAATTAAACCTGATTCGTCTGGCACGCTTGCAGAACGAACCTGATGCCGTTGCCAGAGGGATGGCTCTCGGTTTGTTTATCGGTTTTTCGCCAACTTTTGGTTGTCAGATGCTTCTGGCACTCTTTTTTGCATTTTTGTTTCGGCAAAATAAAATTGCCGCTTTTGTCGGGGTCTGGGTTACCAATCCCCTTACGGCACCACTAATTTATGGTCTTGAATATCAAGTTGGTCGTTTGCTCCTTGGTTTGCCACCTCTGGATACGGCCAATTTTTCTTATCGGTCATTGGGGACAATAGTTGGGGCGCCATTACTCGTTGGCAGTCTGGCACTTGGGATACCGGTAGCGATCATTGGCTATTCAATAACAGTACGTATGGTTCCCAGCATGCGATACTGGAAAATTCCGCGCTGGCCGCGGCGGAAAAATTCTCAGGAACTTTGATTTATGGATTACCGTACTAAAAAACGTTTTGGTCAACATTTTCTGCATGATCGCTCGGTGATTGATAAAATCATGGCAGCGGCGCAACTTGATTTACAGCAGCAGGTGGTTGAAATCGGCCCAGGTCTGGGAGTTTTGACCGATGAACTATTGCAGCGATCTGCCCACGTGCAGGTGATGGAGATAGATCGTGATTTGATCAAGTTGCTTGAAGAGCGGAATGACCCACATTTGACGGTCAATTCCGGGGATGTCCTGAAACTGCCTTGGCGGCAGTTTCTTACAACCCCTCCCTATACTATGGTCGCAAATCTTCCTTATAACATTTCCACCCAAGTGGTTTTTAAGCTGCTTGAGCATCGAGATCTATTTCAACGGCTGGTGTTGATGTTCCAACGTGAGGTAGGTGAACGCTTGGTCGCTTCTCCCGGTGGTAAAGATTATGGAATTTTGTCGGTTTTGTGCCAGCTCTGGTATGAGATCAAAACTGTTGCTCTGGTTAAACCCGGTGCTTTTACCCCGCCACCACGGGTAGATTCTATCGTTCTCGTCTTTCAACCATTGCCACAACCACGGGTAGATCCAGTCGATGTTACTCTGTTCCGAAAAGTAGTTAAGGGGGCATTTACCCAACGGCGTAAAACTTTACGTAACAGTCTCCAGGCAGGTGGTTTTGCTGCTGCTGATATCGATTATGCTTTAGCCCAAGCGGGGATTTCACCTGGCTGTCGCGGTGAAACTTTGTCGTTACAAAACTTTTCTGATCTGACGTTTTTCTTTAATAAGAAATAAATTAAAATATTACCAATTCTCCTTGAAAACTGCATATCCGTGAGCTATTCTTTTTCCGGTGCGACCAGTGGTAATTGTGCTACTGGCTGAGCACTGAGATGGAACATTTCTCTTGGTAGACTTTTGGCTTTTATTACCCTTTAAGTAAGCCCGATAGTCTTCCAGATTGATTTGGAGATAGTCATGAAGGTGACAGTTGCTCGTGGTGATCGAACTGCAGCAGAGAATGATCAGTTTTTTGAGCGCGAAAAAATTGAACAGGAATTGATCCGACAGGGTCATACCGCAGGTTTGCCTGCTTGTTTGGATCTGGCGCATATTTTGCGACAAGAAATTCCAGACAACTTTTTATCGTCGTTCACTTTGCCACACTTGGTAGAGAATTTACTTCAGGTAAGTGAATTCCTTTCCCAGCGCAAAGAAGACGAAATCAAGGTTGAATTACAATGTCTGGAAGCTCCAGGCCATTACTATCTTTATACCAATTCTCCCGATGCTAATCATATTTTCTTTTCACTGCAGGAGTACCTCCATCGCCGGTCTTTACACTTTCGGGTAATTTGCCATCCAATCCTTGCTGTCAAGCGTGATAATGGCTTGTTGCAGGAGGTTTCTGATGATGACAGTGATCTCCCCCTTGAGTCATTTGTGTGGATGGAGTTGGAACGTTTTCCGGCTGCTATGGTCACCGATTTAGAGCAGGCTCTTACGACAATAATTACCGCAGCAGTTACGATCAAGCGTGATCGTCCGGCAATGTTGCAGAAGATTGCCGCTCTTGGTAAAATTGAGGGTTTAAGTCAGTATGTCGATTTGTATGACTGGTTGCAGCAGGAAAATTTCATTCCAGTAGCTGCCCGTTGTTACACTTACGATTCAGACTCTGCCGTTGCCAGCTTTAGCGAGGAAACTTCGGCGGCATTGGGATTGACCCAGTTTTATGATCAGGCATTTTATGCAGAACCACAGCCGGTTGTATTAACATCAGAAAATGTTTTTCCCTGGCTGGGGCATGGTAAAAATGTAGATCTGGAAAAGACCGAATTACGTTGTTCCCTCCACCGTTTTGAGCGTTTAACCTATATGGGGCTACGTGAAGAATTGGCTGACGGCCGCTATCGTGAGCATTGTTTCTGGGGATTTTATACGCAGAAAAGTATTGCCGAAAATGCATTTGCAATCCCGTCCTTACGAAATCGCATTGAACATGCCCAAAAACAACTTAAAATACCTCACGATAGTCATAACTATCGTAAGACTGTTCAGATCATCAACAGCTTCCCTAAAATAGAATTGTTTTTAATGGATGATGCCGCTCTGCGGCGGATGTTGCGTTCCTTTACCTTGATGCACCGTCAGGCCGGGGTAAAAGTAGTGGTTGCGCCAAGTGCTGCCGAAGCAGCATTGACGCTAATGTTGATTATGCCGAACGAATACTATCTGCCGGAACATATCGAGCGGATGGAAATATATCTGCGCCGCTATTTTAAAGCTGTTTCAGTTGAATCGCGTTTAATCCACCTTGCTTCTGATTACCTCAGCCTCCACATCAATTTACAGCTGAATAAAAAAGAGGTGAAAATTGATTTGGTGCAATTGGAGCAGGGTCTGACCAAACTAGCAATGCCGTGGAAATTAAAATTTCGGACCCTATTGGAAAAAAGTTTTGCTGATGGCTCATTTTCGCTTTGGCAGCGTTATAGCAAGGCATTCAATAAAAACTACCGGTCGCGTACTCACCCTCGTTTTGCGGTGCGTGATGTCCGTAATATTGAAAAATTATTACATGATCGGCACGATTCGTTTGATCTCTGGGGGCCATTTCACGAAGAAGATGATTATTTTCGGCTCCAGTACTACAGTTTCAGCCGTAGTTATTTGAATGATCTGATGCCTTTTTTACAAAACCTTGACCTTTGTGTACTCCACGAAATTGATTCCGATCTTGAGGTAGGTTCGGAGCAGGTATATATCAAAAGTTTTGCGATCAAACCCAATAGCGAAAAATGTTTACCATTTAAAGATATAAAGCAGCAGTTGCTCGATACCTTGTTGGCGATGCGGAACCACGATGTAGAAAATGATTACCTCCATCGGTTACAACCACTTACCGGTCTCACCTGGCGTGAAATTGACGTTTTTCGTGGCTATCGTAACTACTATTTCCAACTTGGTAATCCCTTCACCAAAAAGCGGGTTGCTGATGCGCTGGTTAACAATTCTGAGGTGGCGCTTCTGCTGTATCGTTATTTTGAAGGACGTTTTAAACCAGCGGCGGAATTGTCTGATCCAATGACCCGTGAGCTTGAAGTTTTATCGCCCATCCGGATGGAACTGGCAACCGCTCTCGAAGTTGTCAGTGATCCGAATGAAGATAAAATTCTACGGACATTATTTAACCTGATTGACTCTACTATCAGAACCAATTTCTTCCTCCGTTATCAGCAGGACGATTATTTTTTCTCCTTCAAAATCAATGCTCTCGGGGTTATCGAAATGCCGTTACCACGGCCACTTTATGAAGTCTATGTCCATTCGGCTAAAATGGAAGGTCTCCATCTGCGTGGTGGTAAAGTTGCCCGTGGTGGTATCCGTTGGTCTGATCGCCCTGATGATTTCAGAACCGAAATTCTGGGTTTGGTCAAGGCACAAATGACCAAGAATGCGGTGATTGTTCCCGAAGGTTCAAAAGGTGGATTTGTTACCAAACAGTTCAGCCCAGATCGGGAAGAAATGGGTAAAATTGTTATCGAAGCTTATCAGACTCTGATGCGTGGTTTGCTCGATTTGACCGACAATCGGGTTGGTGATGAAATCGTTCAGCCCGAGGGAGTCATCACCTATGATGATCTTGACCCCTACCTGGTTGTAGCGGCTGACAAAGGGACTGCCCATCTACCCGATACTGCTAACGGAGTAAGTGAGTCTTACGATTTCTGGCTCGGAGATGCTTTTGCCAGTGGTGGTTCTCACGGCTACGATCATAAGAAACTTGGCATTACCGCACGTGGAGCCTGGGAAAGTGTCAAGCGGATGTTCCGGGAGATGGAACACGACATCCAAACCGAGGAGTTCCAGGTTGTTGGTATCGGCGATATGAGTGGCGATGTATTTGGCAACGGCATGTTGTTGTCCAGAAAAATCAAGTTGTTGGCCGCTTTTGACCATCGTCATATTTTCCTTGATCCAAATCCGGATGCCGAAATTTCTTTTAGAGAACGGGAGAGATTGTTCAATTTGCCCCGCTCCAATTGGGAAGATTATAATCAGGATCTTATTTCTGCCGGTGGTGGAGTTTTCTCCCGCCAGTTAAAGGAAATACCGCTGTCACCACAGGTCGCTGAATGGCTCGGGGTACGGCAGAGCAGTATTGATGTCCCCGGTCTGATCAAATTGCTACTAACGGCAGAGGTCGATTTGCTTTGGAATGGTGGGATTGGTACCTACGTCAAGGCAACGACACAAAGCCATGATGACGCAGGTGATCGAGCTAACGATGCTGTCCGGATTGATGGGGTGGAGATAAGGGCTAAAGTAGTTGGTGAAGGTGGCAACCTTGGTTTGACCCAGTTGGGAAGAATTGAATATGCGCTGCACGGTGGGCATATCAATACCGATGCGATTGATAATTCGGCCGGGGTTGATTGCTCCGATCATGAAGTCAATTTGAAAATTTTATTGCGGTTGTTGCGCCACGAAGGACATGTAAAAGATCTACAGGAGGGTTACGCTTTTCTGGACGAAATGGAAGACACTGTCTGTCTTGATGTCCTGGCCAATAACTATACTCAAACCCTGTCATTATCATTGGACGAAATCCGCTGTGGCAATGATGTTGAGCCATATTTGGAGTTGATAGACCGACTCGGCCGCTCTGGTTTGCTCGACCGGCGGGGTGAATTTTTGCCGAGCCGCAAAGAAGTATCGGTGCGGCAACCAACCCGGATGCTCCGTCCAGAACTTACCCTTTTGCTTGCTTATAGTAAGATGTTTCTCTTCAAAGCACTTCTCGACTCTGAATTGCCAAACAATAAAGTAGTGTCCAAATTATTGTTCGATTATTTTCCCCAGCAGGCAATTGATCGTTACAGTGATTCTTTGTTGCGCCATCCGTTGGCAAAAGAAATTACCGCTACCATCTTGACTAACCGGGTTATTGACCAAGCTGGTAGTACTTTCTTGCAAACGGTTAGTCGTATTACGGGTAGTTCTCAGGTTGAAGTTGCAAATGCCTATTTGATTTTTGACGATTTGCTTTGCAGTCGTAATTTACGTCAGGCGATATTTGCCCTTGATAATAAAATTTCAGCGGCACAACAGTATGAATTATTGCTGAAATTAGAAGATCTTCTCAGTTTCTTCTGTTCTTATGCCTTAAGTAATGGGGTTGCTATTCCATCTACCGATCAGGAGCTGGAGCAAGTCGGGCAACTATTAGATCAGTATGCTGAGCTGTTGCCAAAAGTAATCTCGGCTGAGTCCTGGCAAGAATGTGAGCAGTTGCAGACCCAATTGCAGGCAGATGGATTAGCACCTGAGATAGCATTCAGATTTGCAATCCTCGATTATTTGACCGACTTCTTGCCGTTGATTGGAATGGTTGAAACAACCGATCAAAAACTGGATCAGCTTGCCCAGATTAGAATTTTGGTTGAAGAAAAGATTGATAGTAAGGTTATCTCGGATTTGCTGGAAAAAGTTCCGGTGTTAGATAGCTGGGATCGGCGAGCACGAGAATCATTGGTTAGTTCCCTTTATGCCGCCAATATAAAAATTGTCCAACAGGTGGCGTTGGAAGCGGCAGGTAAGCCCCAGAGCTTTTTTGCCAAACGGCGGCAGAAAATGCGGGCATTGGATGGTTTAAGACAAAAGCTTGTCAGTGAGGCACCACGTAACTTCCATCCCTTTACGGTGCTGTTACATGCGTTAGAAAGTCTGTTGACGGTATAGCTATATTTTCATGATTACTTATCTGGGGCGGATTATTTCCGCCCCTTTTTTATGGAAATTCACACCGGCCAGACAATTTTTAGTAAATTCTGGTAAAGTTCGGCAGTCTCCCGATAGACACTCAATAATAACTGTGTTATATCAATTTCGGTTTTAGGAAAAATATGGCCGACCCGGAACATGTGCTGGAGTCATTAAAGCTACCAACGACAATCAAATTAAATACCGCCTGGATCGATAGACCGGGACGGAAGGTGTTTTAGAATAAACAGGATTCGTTGGGTTCTGTCGGTGCCTTTCGTTGCGACGATGGGCATTTTTTGTTTTAGCGAGGGAATAGCGTGAAAAAGCGTAAAACAATTCTTGATATCGGTATGATGAAACAGCAGCACGATAAAATTACGGTGTTGACTGCTTACGACTATCCGTTTGCCCAATTGATGGATAATGCCGGGATTGACATAATTCTGGTTGGTGATTCGGTTGGTTCGGTATTTTCCGGTTACGATAATACCTTGCCGGTAACCATGGATGAAATGCTCTATCACACCAAAGCGGTAGTTCGTGGCAGCCAGCAGGCCTTAATTGTAACCGATATGCCGTTTATGTCGTATCAGATTGATACCCGTGATGCCCGCTTAAATGCCGGTCGTTTGATTAAAGAGGGTGGGGCGCAGGCGGTTAAATTAGAGGGGGGCGAACCGATGGCCGAAACTATTCGGGCCATTGTCGATATCGATATCCCGGTGGTCGGTCATATTGGCTTAACCCCGCAGTCCATTCATCGTATGGGTGGGTTTAAAGTGCAAGGGCGTGAAGATGAGCAAGCACGACAAATCCTTGCCGATGCTAAAGCGGTGGCAGACGCTGGAGCTTTTGCCGTTGTCCTGGAAGGTATTCCCAAAGGATTGGCAAAGCAAGTTACCGAAGCTATAGCTATTCCCACTATCGGCATTGGTGCTGGTGTAGATTGCGATGGTCAGGTTCTGGTTATCCACGATATCCTC
>DAOWKG010000114.1 GCA_030639985.1 Desulfuromonadaceae bacterium | reverse complement strand
CTACTACTTAGCAGGCTGTTGAAAAACGATTAGTCCAACTCCTTGATTTTACTAGAGTCGGCACGTTGATTTTGCTATAATATCGCACATAACCAACTGATATTTCAGGAGAAACGTTATGCGCGGTGATGATTTACAACAGCAAGCCATGTTCAGCTATATTTCTCCGGAAGCACGGGTTCCAAAAGATCATCCGCTGCGTCCGATTCAGATCATGGTTGATAATGCACTGTTTGACTTAGCTCCTTTATTTAAGGAGATGTATTCACATACTGGTCGGCCATCAATCCCACCGGAGCAGATTTTACGAGCATTGCTACTGCAAGTTTTATACTCCATTCGCAGTGAGCGAATGTTGGTAGAACAATTGGAATACAACCTGTTATTTCGTTGGTTCGTTGGGCTGTCCATGGATGATAAAGTTTGGGATCACTCTGTTTTTTCGGCTCTGTTTCAGATCGTGTGGGTAAAAGTAGTTCATTTTTTCATTCCAAGCCATAGCTCAACCACCATATCTTGTGGTGAATGGCGACACAGGAAGATGCGTGAGCTTGCCAATAACCAGATACGAGATGGTGATAAGATGACGAGCAGTTCCATAACCTTTGGCTCTGGCCTTGGCAGCTTGAATGAGAGAGTTTGCTCCTTCAACTCCACCGTTATTCAGATGACCGTCAAACCATGAGAGGATGCCGTTCCAGTGACGTCGTATTGTTTTCGCCGCTTCCTTCATTGGTTCAAGACGACAACGGATCGCCCAACTGTACCATTTGGTCAGTGCTTGCTCGGCACCGGTCACGGTTTGACATTGTTGATAAATCTCTTGGAGCAGGGTTTTTATTCTCCATGCTCGTGCTGTTTTTAAGCGGCTCTTCGGTAAACTATTGAAGAGCTCTTGCTGCTTTTGGGTTTGGTTCTCTTTGTTTTTCAGCCAAACGTAGCGGGTTTTCTTGAGTAATGGCTCAGTTTTAGCTTCTTGACGGCGAACCTGATCCACGGCTTTATTGATGATAGCCATCACATGAAATGGATCAAAGGTGATCTCTGCTTCTGGTAGAAACTCACTGACACCGGCAACGTAGCTTTTTGACATGTCGATGCAGATTGATTCGATGTTTTCAGCCTGTCCATTATGAGCTTCAAGGTCTTTGACGAATTGAGCAACCACCGATTTGTCACGACCTTCACAGGCAAACAGAAGACGGCGTTGATCCAAATCATGAAACAGACTGATATAGTTATGACCGCGACGGGATGCAGTTTCATCTAGACCGACAGATTGCACTGAGGAAAAATCTTCCTGTGCCCGAGCAGCATCAACATAGTGGTCAAGAATACGCCAAATTTGACCGTCACTGAGACCCAGCAATTGGGCAATAGAACGAACTGGCATCTGCTTGGCCAAGACAACCAGCAGTGCTTCCATCAACAGGCTGAATCCACTGCCGGGGCGTGACCATGGCGGTTTAACCTGGGTTGTCTTGCCGCATTCAGAACAGCGAACCCTGGGCAGATCGGCATGAATGAAAGCTTGATACTGGAAGAAATTCAAATGCCGCCACGTTCGTTTGCGGGTATCGTGAACTCCTTGCTGTACGGCTTCACAATGAGGGCAGGAAAACTTTGCCCCGGAATGAAAACCAACGGCAAAATCTATCTGACCTTTGTCGGGATCAAACTGAATATCGAGCACATGCCATGGATCGTTAAGGCCAAGAGCAACGGTAAAAAGTGATTCAGAATTCAAAGAACAACCTCCCTTAAGAAAATGTGGGAGATACTATATCTTGTGGTTGAGGCTGAGTAAACTCTTCAGATTTTACCCACACGAAACGGAAGAGAGCCACTATTTTTCCAGGAGTGATAAATGAAAATTTGGATTGATGCCGATGCCTGCCCGAAGCCGATCAAGGAATTGCTGTATCGGGTGGCAGAACGTAGACAGATAATCTTGACTTTGGTTGCAAACCGATCGCTTGGTTATCCAGCGTCCAAATGGATCCGTTCGATTCAGGTTGCAGCCGGGGCCGATGTGGCTGATCAGGAAATAGTCAGATTGTTGGAAGCTGGTGACCTGGTAATTACCGCAGACATTCCATTGGCGGCAGAGACAATAAGCTGTGGTGCTCAGGCGTTAGATCCACGGGGTGTTTTTTTTAGTGAAGATAATATTCGGGAGCGGTTATCGGTACGAAATTTTATGGATGATTTACGCAGCAACGGTATCGAAACGGGAGGGCCTGCCTCTTACAGTGCCAAGGATAAACAAAAGTTTGCCAATGAGTTGGATCGTTTTCTCGCCCGTCATGGCTAGGAGGTCGTTGGCCTTAACGCATCATAGCGGAAATTTATCAATTATCTAATGTGGAGAAAATCAAAGGTCTTCCCTAATAGTCGATTGATTGGATGGTTTCTTTTCAGGCTTTTCATGATTGCTGGTTTGCGAACCCCAAGATCCCTTAATTCATTAACAATTAACTGATTTGCTTCGATTCTAAGGCCGCGGCGGAAAGTATCAATCGCTTTACCTTTACTTCCGGACAACAACAGGATCCTGCCAAGCAGCAGGTAATGGAGTGAATTGTTAGGCTCACGTTTGATCGATTCAAGGCAGGTCTTTGCTGCAGAATGATTACGCCCCTGTCCTTTGGCCAAGCAATAAGCGAGATAGCTGTGTAGTTCCGGTGATTTGCGATGTTCAGCTACCTGCCCGAGAAAAACCTGAGCCGAATGGATGTAGCCTTTTTCGGCTGCCTCTATCCCTTTCAGCAATAAATCATCTAGTTCCTCTGGACTCATGGGCACTTCCCCTTGAAGATATGTTTTCCCATTGTTACCATTTTTGCCGTTACAAGCAAACCCATATAACCAATTGTGAGGTTGTCTCCTTTATGATGATAGCTCAGGCCAGCGGCGGTAAATCTCGGTTTCGATGGTCGCGGCAACCTGCTCGGCATTAATGGCATCGCTGAAAATGGTCAAATCGGAAAATTCTTCGTAAAGTGGAGTGCGGTTCTGGTAGAGTTGTGCAAAGGTTTCACCCTTTCCCATTACCAGTCCACGTTGCCCCATATCAGCGATTCTTTGCTGCAAAGTGTGCAGTGGCACCTGAATATAGATTCTGTAGCCACTTTTGCCGAGTCCTTCGAGTCCCTCTTTGCTGTAAACTACCGATCCGCCGGTAGCAATCACACTATGCCTTGTGTTGAGATCGAGTAGTACCTGCTCCTCAATCTTTTGGAAATGCGCCAGCCCCTGGGTGTCAATTATTTGTTGCAGTCGGCATTTTTCCTGTGACTGGATAAGGAGATCGGTGTCGATAAAATGGAAACCGATCCGTTTAGCCAGAATTACCCCGACGGTACTTTTCCCCGCACCGGGCATGCCGATTAAAATAATATTACTTTTTTTCATGGCGGGCTTTCGCGCAAATTGTCCAATAGATTTGCAATAGGCAATAGCCAAGTATAAATAATAACAGAAAACGCCCGCCAGGTATTCCCGGGGGCGTTTTCAACCTATTACATTATTAGCTGCTGAATTTTATTCAGCAATTTTCATGACGATCTTGCCGAAGTGCTGGTCTTCTTCCATCATCTTGTGAGCCGCAACCACCTCTGCCATTGGGAACACCTTTTCGATAATCGGCACAATGGTGCGGTCGGCAAACTTGGGCAGGGCACGACGGGTGAATTCGGCGATGATGTCGCCTTTTTCGGCAACCGGGCGGCTCCGCAGAACCGAGCCAATAATCTGCTGCCGTTTCACCATCATCAATGCCAGGTTCAGCTCCGCTTTAATGCCGCTGATAATGCCAATGATGACCAGTTTCCCTTTGTAGCCAAGAGAATACATGTTTGGTTTCAGATATTTAGCCCCGACATGATCGAGAATCAGATCAACCCCTTTTTTGCCGGTAAATTCTTTGATTACGCCGGTAAAGTCTGGAGTTTCGGTATAATCGATAACCAGATCGACCCCCAGCTCTTTGACCCGTTCCATTTTACTTGGATTGGCAGTGATAATCAGTTTGGCATTCGGGGTCAGTGCTTTTGCCAATTGAATCGCTGCGGTATTAACGCCGCCACCGCCGCCATGAATGATAGCGGTCTGGCCGTCTTGTAGTCCACCGATCATGAAAACATTGAGGAATGCAGTGATATAGCTTTCGTTTACGCATGCGGCCTCTTCAAAACTCATATTGTCTGGTATTGGCATCAGGTGGATACCGTAGGCAACAGCATACTCGGCATAACCGCCACCACCAACCAGTGCCATAACTCGATCGCCAACTTTCCAAGTGGTGACGTCTTTACCAATCTCAGCAACGGTTCCAGCGACCTCGAGGCCGAGAATCTCTGAATCACCTGCTGGCGGTGGATAGTTGCCTACTCGTTGTACTAGATCGGGACGGTTAATGCTGGTGGCCACAACCTTAATTAGAACTTCATCTGCTTTTGGTTGCGGTTTGTCAATTTCACCAACCTGCATAACTTCAGGGGCACCAAATTCTTCTATCAGGACTGCTTTCATACTTATCTCCTTTGATTCGATTTAATAGTTTCAGATTGTGCGGCGATTATAGTCGGAAATGGCGACAGATTCAAACTTGATCTCAACCAATTTGTTTAATAATAAAAAAAAACAATAAATTTGATTGAATTGTGTATAATTATAGTTTCTATCGACACTTATTAAGCTGGAGTTTCTCGACCTTTTTTTTATCGTTTTGGTTTGGCTGCCGTGCAAATTGACCTCCAAAAACTATTGAATTATTTGCTGCTGGGTTTGTCCATTATCGGTGGGATAACTGCCGGTATGCTGGCGGTGCGGGTGATCGATTTATCGCTTGGAGGTGAAACGATTTTGCCCGCCGATCCCGTGCCGAGGCAGGCATCGGTACGGCAACTGCAAGAGAGTGATTTTCAGGTTATTCTGGATCGTAACTTGTTTGATTCTGCCGGTGGGGAGATGGCGCTACTCGATCTTTCTTCGCAAGCAATCACAACTACTGCGGTTGCCAGTCCGGCAAAAGTCGCCGGAGACTTGGTGCTGATAGGAACAGTGGTTGCCGGAGAAGAATCGCTGGCAGTGATTAAATCGGGAGCTAAGGTGAAAGTTTTTCAGTTACACGAAGAATTGTCCCCACAAGTTATTGTCAGTGAAATTGGTCGTCAAATGGTAGTCATTATGGATCACGGCTCCCGTCGGGAATTACCGCTGAAACAACGTAAAAGCGCCAGCGCACAATTAATTAGCCCCGGTAGCAAAGCAGCTGCTAAGGGTGGCATCGTGGCAACCGATGAAAACAGTTGGCAAATATCGAAAGCGGTTGTTGCCAATGCTCGTGCCAATTTAAATTCATTATTGCAGAGCGCACGGATGGTGCCACAAATTGATAACGGCCAAACTGTCGGGTTTAAAGTGGTGGAGCTTAAAGCGGGCTCATTGCTGCAACAAATTGGCTTGCAGGTTGGAGATTTGGTTGTCAGGATCAATCAGGTTGAATTGAACAGCCCGGAAAAGGCGTTGCAGGTTTTTCAACAAGTTCGTGAAGCGAACAATCTCTCCCTCGGGTTGGTGCGGAATGGGCAACCGAAAACTTTTGAATATAGCTTTGAATAGGAGTTGATCGTGGTTATTCGACGCGGCATAAGTATTTTGCTACCGATCTGTTTTCTGTTGCTTTGGTCAGTTTCAACCACCATGGCGGCACCCAAAGAAAAATTACCAAGTGGTCTTGAGGTTACCCTCGATTTTCAAAATGTCGAATTGGTTGACATGATCGGAACCATCAGTGAGTTGACCGGTAAAAATTTTGTTTATGATGAATCGGTGCGGGGCAAGGTTAGCATTATTTCGCCTAAGCCGGTCTCGGTTGACGATGCTTATCGCCTGTTCAGCACGGTTTTGCGGATAAAAGGCTATACCATTATCCCGTCAGGAAAAGTGAATAAGATTGTCTCAATCAGGCAGGCCAAGGAAGAAAACCTCCCCCTTAGTGACGGTAGAAATCTTGGAGAGCAATTCATTACCCGCATTATTGAATTAAAAAATCTGGATGCCAAGGTTGTTGTTGATACGATTTTACGTCCATTAACCCCCAAAACCAGCTACGTCGTCGCTCATGTTCCTACCAATACCGTAGTTATCACCGATAGCGCTGCAAACATTAGGCGTTTATTTAAAATTTTGACCGCCCTTGATAATTCTTGGGCAAACGACAAAATGGAAATTGTCCCCCTCCAATTTTCCAAGGCTGAAGATACCGCTTTAATAGTGATGCAAATTCTTGAGGGTGGGGCGGCAGTTCCGTTGCGAGGAGCAAAATCGGCAACT
>DAOWKG010000237.1 GCA_030639985.1 Desulfuromonadaceae bacterium | reverse complement strand
GAAAGCTAAAAGTTTGCTAGAGTGTTTCTAGCCCCCCCAAAATGGTACTCTGTGGTCTCTGCATTACTCTCCGACTCTCCGTTGAAATGCTTTTTCCTCGGTGATCTTCGTGTCTTGGCATACATTTAAAGTTTTAAAAATATATTCTCTTATTTACCCATCTTCCGGATCAAGAGCCGCTTCAATCAGCTCCCAAACCTCCTCAGCACCTTCCTTGGTTAAAGCTGAAAAAAGGGTGAAAGCATCGCGTGGCAGACCGGTTTCGGCAACAATTTGCTTAATCTGCTTCTCCCGTTGCGAGCGATTCACTTTATCAATTTTAGTGATAACCGGAATCGTCGGCACACCGAACTCTTCGAGCCAATCGAGCATGCGGATATCCTCTTCACGTGGCACCCGGCGAATATCAAAAATAAAGATAACACCATGGAGAGATTCACGCACCTCAAGGTAAGTACGAATCATCGGACCCCACGCTTTTTTAACGGCCAGAGGGACTTTGGCATAACCGTAACCGGGTAAATCAACGAGTGAAAAACATCCATTTATGTCAAAAAAGTTGATTAACTGGGTGCGTCCAGGGGTAGATGAGGTTCGCACCAAACTTTTCCGATTGACCAGAACGTTAATCAATGAACTTTTGCCGACATTACTCCGCCCGGCAAAAGCAATCTCTGGCAAGACATTGGGGGGATAATTTCCCGGTCTGGTGGCGCTTTTAATAAATTCAGCTGAAGATATTTTCATGGTTTAATCCAATAATTGCAGGGCTCTAGTTTTAGATTTAAGAGAATAGCCCATGCAAAACCGCTTTGGCAACCCTCTAGGAGATTGTTTGACTTTACAGATCGCAACGAAAAACCGACTGTTCGAGGGCAGATTTCCGTAGATTTGAGAGCGAATAGCACAGCTATTTGTCGAAAATATACGGAGATATGCACCGATCAGGCGGTTTTGCAGTAGATTGTTGTAAAGTCCGACAGTCTCCCAGCTTATGAACAAGGTGGTTGACGCAAAAAAAGGGTTAAAAGAAAATATTTTTCTTTACAATCAAGTTAATTATTACTATATTGGTATGAATTAAAAACAGTGTCTAATTTAATCATAAAGGGAGAAAATAAAATGCTTAGTGAAAAACTAGTTAATGCAATTAATGATCAAATCCAATTCGAATACTACTCCGCTTTTACCTATAAAGCGATGCAAGCTTTTTTTGAAACTGAGGATCTTCCCGGAATGGCAAACTGGATGAACATCCAATTTCAGGAAGAGATGGACCATGCCGAAAAAATGTTCCATTTTGTCTGTGAAACTGGCAGCAAAGTAAATCTTATGGCGATTGCAGCACCTCAGAATGAATATAATTCAATCCTCGAAGTATTTGAGATCACCCTGAAGCACGAGCAAGAAGTAACCTCTCGTATCAACAATCTGATGGATCTTGCTCAGCAAGAAAAAAATCACGTCGCCCAGATTTTCCTCCAGTGGTTTATCACTGAACAGATTGAAGAGGAAGCCAATGTTAGTCAAATTATTGCCAAACTGAAACGAGTCAAGGATGATGGTCGTGGTTTGATGATGATTGATCAAGAATTGGAAAAACGCAGCGCAGTACCTGCGTAGTTTACGCTTGCAGTATAATTCTGACAGCCACCAGCTTTATCGGTGGCTGTCTTTGTTTGTGAGCCGTGAAAATGCGGCGGTAACCTGTTGAGAAGTTCAAGGTCGCGGGGTTGCGCCCCCGCTCGGCACCTTCATTTCTTTGTGCGTCCAAAGAAACGAAGCAAAGAAATACGCCCGACCTCCTTGCCAGCCTATGGCTGGGTCCCTACGTTCCACAGCTGTTTTGAGGATCGGCAAAAACTCGGCTAACGCCTCAAACATTTGCCGCTCTTTTTCTCAAATCAGCTGTTCCACTCCGGCTGCGTTACACGGGTTCACTCTTATTGTTTGTTTCGATTAGACTTTGGTTTTTCGCCATTAGAGACGTTTACGTCTCGTTAGGCGCGACACCGCACAACCAATCTGGCGTACAACAACTTTCTTCATGCCCATAACAATATCGAAGAGACGCCACGAAGCCGATAAGCTATTCGCAAAATCCACCTGTGAAATATCGGAGCAATTCTCGCGAAAGAAATAAAAAGAGTTTCTTTTGCTTTCGTTTTCTTTGCGATCAAAGAAAATGAAGGCGGCTGTCGGTCCGAAAACCGACGGTTTTAAAAATTCCCATCTACCAAACAAATACAATCAAACAATCTCATCCTGAATCCGGTCATCAAACACCCGCTGACTCTTTTTCTCAGATCGTGGCAAACTAGCATAATCAACCAACTCCAAATCTATCGAGACAAGCAGCTGCTTTTTGATCTGATGTTTCACCTCATGACTCAATTCTGGAGCACGACCATCATCAACCCCCTCAGCACGCTCAACAACCAAACGCATGTGATCACGACCACTAGAATCACGAGTCAAATAAATTTGATATTCAGAACCGATTCCTGGCACCGCAGATATAATAGTATCGATACTACTAGGGTAGATATTCACCCCACGAAATTTAATCGTATCGTCACTGCGACCTTTAATACGAGAATGGCGTGGCAATATACTGCCACAATTACAACGGCCAGGGATTATTCTGGTAATGTCACGGGTACGATACCGAATCAACGGTGCCCCTTCCTTACACAAGGTAGTCACCACCATCTCACCCCACTCGCCCTCGGGAACCGGTTGTAAGGTTTCAGGATCGAGAATTTCCAGGAGATAATAATCGCCCCAATAGTGGATACAGTCGTGTTCGCCGCATTCGATCCCGGTACCGGGTCCATATAATTCGGTCAAACCGGTAATATCAAATAATTCTGCCCCGCCAAACAGTTCCGAAATTTTTTGCCGCATGGAACGACTCGATCGTTCTGAACCGTAGATGATTTTCTTAATTGCAATCTGGTCAGCAACCCCACGCTTGTGAATCTCTTCGGCCATCAATAACGCCATCGAGGCAGTTGAACAAAAAACCGTTGATTGAAAATCGAGCAGAAACTGAATCTGCATATCAATATTGCCGGGGCCAACGGGAACAGCCAGGGCGCCAATTTTTTCACAACCGAGTTGAAAACCCATTCCGGCAGTCCAAACGCCATAACCAACAGCTATTTGCACCCGATCCAGTGGCGTTACCCCGGCCATTTGATAACAACGAGCAAAAAAATCGGTCCAGTCATCCAAATCCTTTTGGGTATAACTGAGAACCTTACGCTTGCCGGTGGTTCCTGAGGAGGCATGAACCCGGACAATTTGCTCAAATGGAACCGAACGCAGAGGGAAAGGATAGCCATTACGAAGATCGTCGGCAGTGGTAAAGGGCAGCTTGGACAAATCATCCAGCGATTGAATTGCTGCAGGGGTAATATTTGCTTTTTCGAGCTTTGTCCGGTACTCGGCAGAACCTTCATAAGCGTGGCGAACAGTCCATTGCAATCCAGCCAATTGATGAATTTTCAGCTCTGCTTCGTTTTTGAATGTTGGCATAAAGTTCTGTTGTTGCATATCAGGTTTCTCCAAACGAATATTGGTAAGTCCGGCAGCACCCAGACGACTTGCAGCTGGATCAGCATCACTTGCAGCGCCAAGAAATGCAGAACGCAGGATGGGATCATTGAGCAAACTACTACTTTCCCCATGTTCAATAATTTTTCCATTAGCCAACAGATAAGCTTTGTCTGATGCAGACAAAGCTCGAGCAGCATTTTGTTCAACCAGCAAGATGGTGGTGCCAGCGCGAGCAAGCTGATGAACTATGGCAAAAATCTCATCGGTTATCAGCGGAGCCAGCCCCAAACTTGGTTCATCCAGCAGCAATATTTCCGGTTTCGCCATTAGTGCACGCCCCATAGCGAGCATTTGTTGCTCCCCACCGGAGAGGGTTCCCGCCAACTGTTCCCGGCGTTCTTGCAGTTTGGGAAAACGGCTGAAAACTTCTTCCATCTGCTGGGTCGATTCAGCCTTTGACAATTTCAAAGGGATTGCTCCAAGCTGGAGATTTTCCAGTACCGATAAACTGCCGAAAACTTCACGCCCTTCCGGAGACAATACCACCCCAAGGCGCACCATTTGTGCCGGGCTGGTTCTGGTAATATCCCTGCCATCAAGACTGATTTGGCCGCTCGATGGCTTAACCAGACCCATTATACACTTTAACAAGGTGCTTTTGCCGGCGCCATTGGCACCAACCAAAGCAATCGTTT
>DAOWKG010000039.1 GCA_030639985.1 Desulfuromonadaceae bacterium | reverse complement strand
TGTTCCCGATTACAGTTACCTATAACCGGGCAATGATCATTCATCTAGGATCGCCGTTGCCAACGACCTCAAGCAGCCAGACCCAGAAACTTCGGGCGGACCGCCCTCAAACGTTTCCCTATTCGACCTTGCTCCGGATGGGGTTTACCGAGCTTCTGACGTCACCGTCAGAACTGGTGAGCTCTTACCTCACCCTTTCACCCTTATCCGCCGGTGCTAAAGCAGTGGCGGACGGTCTCCTCTCTGTGGCACTTTCCCTAGGGTTGCCCCCGGTTCCCGTTAGGAACCATCCTGTCCTGTGGAGCCCGGACTTTCCTCCCCCCACCTCGTGAACGAGGCAGGCGGCGATCATCTGTTCTTCTTTGACCAACAATTAAACAGCGCTGTAGCTAAACTTCAGTCTCAACATAGAGAATTCGGTTACAATGGGGGCAAGTTTGAATTTCTGCCACCTGTAACAAACGATTATATTGCTGCGGCGGTAATTGCATATTACAGCCCATGCAGGCACCACTTTTTGCCAGAGCAAGAGCAAGTCCACCACGACGCTTAAATAAGGTGTGATATTTACGCAACAAACTTACTGGCAGCTCAGCGGCAACAGATTCTCTGGTCTCAGTGCGCTTCAGCAATACCGCTTCAGACTCTGACAGCAGCTCTTCTAACTCAGCACCACGTGCTTCAGCTTTTTCTTTGATCGCTTCCAGCTCGCTATTTTTTTCTTCCAGATCACCCTCAAGAACCACTACTTCCTGCATCTTTGCCACCATCTGCTCATCAGTCTCTTTATTGGACTTTTTGGCAACGTCAATCTCTTTGAGGACGGCGACATATTCTTTTTGGGTCTGAATTTCTGGCAGGCGCGCCTCTACCCGAACGACATTATCCTTTTCCTTGAGCAAATCCTGCTGCAATTCAGCTTCTGATTGCCGCAATACCGCAACTTCATCATTCAGTTGATCAATCATCTCAAGCACTTTTGAAGCATCTGCCTCAAAGTTGGCAAGTTCATCCTGGTAGCCCTGACGAGTTGCCTCGATTGAGCTGATTTCCTGATCAATTTCCTGAAGATCTTTCAGCAGGTTCATTTTGTTTTGCACGTCTACAGCCTCCGTTCACAGTAAATGTTGAGACAATCAGAAAGTCACCAAAGGGTCACATTCTGCTGCCATTTCAAAAATTTCCACCTTAAATCGACGGCTACTGCACTGTTCCCGTAATCGTCGGGAAAGTTCAGCTACCATTATTTGTTCAGTCGCAAAGTGCCCAGCATCAATCAACGTGATCCCTTCAGCTTTAGCCCTTTGCGCCTCATGAAATTTGATATCCCCGGTCACCAGACAATCGGCACCCTGACGTACCGCAGCGGCGTATAATGACATTCCGGTCCCCCCACAAACGGCAACCTTGGAGATCTGTTGCTGTAAATCACCAACCAATGTGAGGGTTTGAAGTCCTAATTTTTCTTTAACCAAAGTCGCATACTGCTGCAAGGAAACTTTTTCTGCCAGCATCCCCACCCGACCCAAGCCGGTATTATGGACTTCGTTCGCCAGCGGAATCAAATCGTATGCAACCTCTTCATAAGGATGCACCTGCAACATGCGGGAAATAACTTTTGGGGCTATTGATACAGGTATAATTGTCTCAAAACGCACCTCTTCGGTCGTTTCAAGTTCGCCAACGGTACCGATAAATGGTTGGGTTCCGACAGAACCCCGGAAAGTCCCACTGCCAATAGTATTAAACGAGCAGTTATCATAAGCGCCAATCTGCCCGCCACCAGCTGCAAACACCGCATCCCGCACTTCTATTTCATGACCACTGGGAACATAAACCACCAACTTATAAAAAGTTCCCCTTAGCGGTGGCTCAAGTGGGGCAGTTTCCTGAATCTCCAACCGCTCAGCGAGCCAATCATTGAGTCCATCAGTGGCTCGATCAAGGTTGGTGTGGGCACTCACTATGGCAATATTCTCCTTAATCGCCCGAAACAGAACCCTACCAGTCATATCAACCGGAGTAAGTCGCTGCAGTGGTCTAAATATCAAGGGGTGATGAGAAATAATCAGTTGTGCCCCTAACCGCTGTGCCTCGGCAACGGCAATCTCTTCGGCATCCAGACAAACCAGTATTTTGTCTATTTTTGCGGTTGGATCACCAACCTGCAAGCCAACATTATCCCATTCTTCAGCCAGGTTCTGGGGACAAAGCTGGTTAAGAAGCCCGATTACATCAGCTAAATTGGCGGTTTTTTCGTTAGCCATCTACCTGCTCACTCCAAAAAAAAAGAGTGCTCCGGTTTTCCGGTGCACTCTTTTTTATCTGCTTCACTACAGCTGTATGCTGTACCGCAATCGCTACGCTTCCCATCGGTTCAATCTCTGGGAACGTTAACCCTGTAATGCGATTAAGTCCGTTCAAACTAGCCAACCTACTCTGGTAAATAGCGGTAAAACCGCTGGAATTAATATGGTGGGCCCACCAGGACTCGAACCTGGGACCAGCCGGTTATGAGCCGGCGGCTCTAACCAACTGAGCTATGGGCCCTCCTCACAAAGGATTAAGAATAAGAAAAATAACCCGTCGCTGTCAAGCAAAAGTCGCATTAACGGTGCAAATAATCTGCTTTAAGCGATTAATTTTCAACTGAAGCAAACCCACGTAGGCGCTTTGCCCTACTGGGGTGGCGTAATTTTCTAAGCGCCTTGGCTTCAATTTGCCGAATCCGCTCCCGGGTAACATTAAAGTCCTGACCAACCTCTTCCAAAGTGTGATCAGACTTTTCACCGATACCGAAGCGCATCCGCAAGACCTTCTCTTCACGGGGAGTCAAAGAACTCAAAACTCTGGAGGTCTGATCCGAAAGATTACCTTTAAGCACCGCTTCAAGTGGAGAAATGACCCCTTTATCTTCGATGAAATCACCCAGTGAGGAGTCTTCCTCTTCACCAATCGGAGTTTCCAGACTAATCGGTTCCTTGGCAATCTTCAACACCCGCCGCACTTTATCCAGCGGCAGATCCATCCTTACCGCAATTTCTTCCGGGGTCGGTTCACGGCCACACTCCTGCACCAACTGCCGGGTAGTTCTGATCAGCTTATTGATCGTTTCAATCATGTGTACCGGAATCCTGATAGTTCGAGCTTGATCGGCAATCGCCCGGGTAATCGCCTGACGAATCCACCAAGTGGCATAGGTTGAAAATTTGTAACCCCGCCGATATTCAAACTTATCGACCGCTTTCATCAAACCGATGTTGCCCTCCTGAATCAGATCAAGAAACTGCAATCCTCGATTGGTATACTTTTTGGCGATGGAAACCACCAGCCGCAGATTAGCTTCGACCAGTTCCGCTTTCGCTTTTTTGGCGATCCACTCACCCTTGTAGACATTTTTCAAATATTCAAGCAAATCGTTCGGTTCAAAACCAGATTCTTCGGTAACCCGCTTAAATTTACGTTCGGCTGCCTGCAACCGTTTCTCGACCGACAACAGGACATCACCGGCGACTTTCAGCTCAGCAGCAACGGCATGTGCTTCTTCATCACTTTGCCGCATCCGGGTGAGATAGCCGCCGATTTCAGCATAAGGGAGACTAACCTTGGTTTCACAATCGGCAATTTCGGCCTTACCCTTCTTAACCTGACTACCCATATCCTTGAGACGATCAACAACCTTGGCAACTTGAAAATCCTTCAAGCGGATTTCCCGTAACAGTTCGACCAGTTGCTCTCGCGCAGCCGCTTCCTGCTCTTCCAGCTTTTTCTGTTTTTTACTGGCAGGAGAATCCTGCAATGCTTCACTTATGGTGGCAATCTGTGTTTCCACCTCAAGTAGTTTCACCCGTAATTCGAGCAACCGCAGCCGCTGTT
>DAOWKG010000092.1 GCA_030639985.1 Desulfuromonadaceae bacterium | reverse complement strand
TTTGACGGTTCTTAACTATAGCAATGGAAATGCCAAACCATGTTTTAGAGACTAGAACGCCGAAGATTTTATCTGTAAGTGCCCGATAATTTGGTGAAAATAAAAAATTTAAAAATGTCTAAGAAAAGATTTTGAGAGATATTGGTGGTGGGGTGAGTCGATTTGCGTTGTTATTATGCAGTTATGCATAACCGTTGGGGCACTAAAGAATTAATTTGGTTATCTGTTTGACTCCAACCGATCTTCCTATCGGGTCGACAGCCTCCTAGGTAACCAGAAAATTATTTTAAGCCATATTTTTTTAATTTTCGGGCAATAGTTGACTGGTTGACGTTAAGGGCGGCGGCAATTTCGGTTTGATTGCAGTATTGTGCCAGCGCCTTTTTCAGTAATTTTTTTTCAACTTGATCGAGAGTCTCTTGGAGGGATGTTCCGGGGATGAACTGTTGCAGGTTGTTTTCGGCTTGGGAGGAAATCTGGTTAGGAAGATCCGCAAGATCGATTAATTTAGTTTCGGTCATGACAACCAGGCGCTCGCAAATATTCATCAATTCCCTGATGTTGCCAGGGTAGGGGTAGGCAGATAAGGCATCAAGTGCAGCACTGGTGAGTCGTTTTGTTGTTCCCGCTTGTTGCCCAAAAATGTCTAAATAATGGCGAAGCAACGGTATAATGCAATCGTGGCGTTCGCGAACCGCTGGAATTTGGATCGGAATAACATTGAGACGATAGTAAAGATCGAGACGGAATCTATTTTCTTTGACCATCTGTTCAAGATTTTGGTGGGTCGCAGCCAAGACACGAACATCAACGGTACGGCTTTTGGTGTCTCCAAGGCGGGTAATTTGACCATTCTCAAGAAAACGCAGCAATTTTACTTGTGATGGAATTGGCAGTTCGGCGATCTCATCAAGAAACAGGGTGCCGCCATCGGCTAACTCAAAATATCCCGGTTTGCCGCAGGCTAGAGCGCCAGTAAAGGCTCCTTTTTCATAGCCAAATAATTCAGCTTCAATTAGTGACTCAGGAATTGCCCCACAGTTTATTTTGATTAATGGTTGTTTGGTTCGGGCTGAGTGGTTATGAATCATGTCGGCAATTAATCCTTTGCCAACTCCCGATTCTCCCAGCAGCAATACCGAAGAATCGGCTTTTGCTACTTTGATTGCTTGTTGCAGGGTACGAATCATAGCGGGACTGCGGGCAATAATTTGTTGTGATTCGAGTTCACTCTGTTGCATTGCCACCATCTGGTCGCGGAGGCTGGCTTTGATTGCCTGTTGTTGCTCCAGTTCATGCTGTAGATTGTCAATTTCGGTGATATCGCGTTCGCTGACTACAATTCTGATTAGTTCGTGGTGTTCATCAAAAACCGGAGTCGCAATTGAAATCAGTTTGCGCCCATCCTTGTTTTGCAGCAGGCTTACCCGCTTTTTGCTGATGCTGGTTTCCAGTGCTGCAGAACGATCGATGAAGCCAGCATCGGTTAAATCACGCATATTGTGGCCGATAATTTCGCTGGCCGCAAGGCCGTGAATCTTTTCTGATGCTGGATTCATGCGGATGACGTTGGCAGCAGGATCGCAGACAAAAAGTCCATCCGAAGATGAATCGATAATAGTGTCGAGTTCGCGTGATAGGGTCTGGAACGATGGCAAGTGACGCGCCATGGTGTCGAGTTGTGAGCCATCAACCAGTATACTTACGGCGCCATCAATATGATTATTATCAAGCAGTGGGTTGACCCCCACCAGGTATTCTCGTCCCGCAATTTTTAGTGGAAATTCACAGTTTTTCTGGGTTCCGGAAAGTATTTTATCAACTTGCTGCCAAAATTCTGGGAATTTGACCTTGAGTGATACTCCGGGAGTGATCTTGAGTCGTTGATGGGCAAAATCGCTTAGCAGTGTCACGGTGCCTTTGGTGTCAGTAACAACCATAATCCGTGCAGTTGCATCGGCCAGTGCCTGTAGCTTTTGGGTAGTAGTATCTGTGAACATGGAGCGATTAT
>DAOWKG010000112.1 GCA_030639985.1 Desulfuromonadaceae bacterium | reverse complement strand
TAGTAACCTATAACTGGTTGAAAGAATTTGTAGATTTTCAATTGGAACCACAGGAACTCTGTGACCGTTTGACTATGGCCGGGTTAGAAGTAGATGCCCTGGTTGAAATTGGTGGCGATCTCGATGCTGTAATCGTGGCACGATTAGACGCGGTTGAACCCCATTCCAACGCCGATCGGCTCACTGTTTGTCAGGTAAATACCGGCTCTGGGGTGGTGCAGGTTGTTTGTGGTGCTACCAATCATAAAACCGGTGATCTTGTTGCCCTGGCCCAGCCAGGTGTTGTTTTGCCGGGTGATTTTAAAATTAAAAAATCGAAAATTCGGGGTGAAGTCTCATGCGGAATGCTCTGTTCTGAAAAAGAACTGGCTCTTGCCGAAGATTCACCTGGAATTATGATCCTAACTGCAGGACTAGAACTGGGTACCCCGGTATTTGCTGCCCTTGGATTAAAAGATTTCCAGATTGAACTTGATTTGACTCCAAATCGCCCCGATTGTTTAAGTGTTGTTGGTGTTGCCAGAGAAGTAGCGTCTTTTTGCGGTAAGCAGATGCATGTACCAGCCGCAGTTATTACCGATGCTGGCGAACCAATCACCAAATATGCATCAGTTGCGGTTGAAAATGCTGCTGGCTGTCCCCGTTATGCTGCCCGAATGATTAAAGGGGTTAAGATTGGACCTTCACCAGACTGGTTGGTACGGCGTTTAGAGGCTGTCGGGATGCGTTCGATCAACAATGTTGTTGATGTTACTAACTTTGTTATGGTTGAACTTGGTCACCCTTTGCATGCATTTGACTTTAATGATCTACACGATGGTAAAATCATCGTCAAATCGGCTCAAGCAGGGGAAAAATTTGTTACCCTTGATGAGCAGGAACATAGCTTGACCAGTTCTGATCTGATGATTTGTGATGGTAATCGTTCTGTTGCTATGGCCGGGGTTATGGGTGGGCTCGACTCAGAAGTTAAAGATAATAGCGATACAATTTTGTTGGAAGCTGCTTACTTTCAGCCCACCATGATTAGACGTACCAGCAAGAAGCATGGTTTGCATACCGAGTCATCACACCGGTTTGAGCGTGGTGCTGATATTGATATGGTTCCGGTTGCACTTAATCGTGCTGCAAGTTTAATTGCAGAGCTTGGTGGTGGTGAAATTTTAGCGGGGATGATTGATAATTATCCGCAAAAATTGACTCCAGTTACCATTGAACTCAGCATCGCTAAAGTTCATAAGTTGCTCGATATTCAAATAGATTATGCTGCAATTAAGCAAATGCTTGAGTCGATTGGTTTGTCATCCAGTGATAGTAGCAAGCCCGATTCATTACTGGTTAGTGTCCCCAGTTTTCGTCCCGACCTTGAACGGGAAGTTGACCTTATCGAAGAGGTAGCCAGGCTGTATGGTTACGATAAGGTGCCGGTTACTATGCCGGTAGGTACGGTTGATGCGAAAATGCCCCCTTTGCGGCAACAATTACAAAAGACTATGCGTCAAGCAATGGTTGCATCTGGTTTTTCAGAAGCGATGAATTATTCGTTTGTTGCTGCTGACAGTACTGCAAAGATTGGTATTCCCGCTGCTGATGAACGCTCGGTGCAAATTAAGGTTTTAAATCCACTTTCTGAAGATCAGTCGGTTATGCGTACCAGTTTGGTACCAAGTTTGTTGGATACGGTTACCCGTAATCTTAATTATCGCAGTACCGATTTACGCATGTTCGAATTACGTCCGGTATTTTTGACACAGGAAAATAGTGGTACTTGTGTTGAAAAATTATCATTGACTGCGGTCATGTCGGGACAACGTGAGCCCGCTGGTTGGTCGCAATTAACTGCTCCGATTGATTTTTATGACCTTAAAGGAGTGGTTGAGCAATTACTGGCTAAAATCAATATGGTAGGGTTTAAATTTGATAATGAATTTACTCAACCTTATCTACATCCGGGAAAATCATGTGGGTTAATGGTCGGCAAACAATTGCTGGGATATCTGGGTGAGGTTCATCCTGAAATTTTAAACAATTATTCCATCGATCAGCCAGTCTATTTGTTTGAACTTGATATTGAAGCTATTGTCGATTTAGCTGGTGAAGTTACAAAGTTTAAACCACTTTCACGTTTTCCAGATGTGACCAGAGATAGTGCTTTGTTGCTTGACGATGCCGTCACGGCCGCACAAATTATGGATATTGTCGGTAGTGGTAAAGTTAAATTTGTTGAGAGTGCGACTATATTTGACCTCTATACCGGCAAAGGTATTCCAGCTGGCAAAAAGAGTCTTGCTATCCGCGTACGTTATCGTGATCTTAAAAAAACGTTGACTGAGGTTGAGGTCAGTAAGTCACACGACAAACTAATCCGCACCTTATGTCATCAGCTGGATGCAGAAATTCGTTGATAGAACTTGCAGAACCATAAAACATTGTGATATAAAACTAGAAAAATCAGATAGATAGTAGATTCTATATTGTGAATATTATGCTGAGGCGGAGGGATTATGACCAAAGCAGACCTTATCGAAAGTGTTTACCTGACAACCGGATTTTCCAAAAAAGAATCAGCTGCCATCGTTGAGATGGTATTTGACTTGATGAAAACCACCCTCGAAAATGGTGAAAAAATCAAGATTGCCGGTTTTGGAAATTTTGTCGTAAATGAAAAAGCGGCTCGTCGCGGTAGAAATCCACAAACTGGCGATGAAATTGAAATTTCTGCCCGTAAAATTTTGACCTTTAAGCCCAGTCAGGTGCTTAAGTCATTACTCAACGAAACCAACTGATATTGTGTTGAGCTGAATTGGTGACGCAGATACCTGATAAGCTCTATTTCAAAATCGGTGAAGTTGCAGCATTGTTGCAGCTTAAAACCCACGTATTGCGTTACTGGGAGACTGAATTCACCGTCTTGCAACCAGTGAAAAGTAGCTCGAATCAACGCTTATATAGACGTAAAGATGTTGAAACTGCCCTGTTGATAAAAGAACTCCTTTATCAGCAGGGCTTTACTATTGCTGGCGCGCGCAAAAAAATACAGTCCGATAAGCAACTTGGTTTGCCTTTGGAAAAAAGTATTTCGGCAGACGAAATTCTTCCAGAAATTATAAGTGACTTGAGACGCTTGCGCAGTTATTTAGATCGTCAATCCTCCGAATGATATTTACCCATGTTATTATCTAACCAGATTTATATAGCTGACATATGTAATTACCTATGCTATGGGCGACAATAATTGATGGATTATTCAATCGCTAGAAGACGCATGGTTGAGCAGCAGATTGTCGCCCGTGGTATTACCGATCAACGTGTGCTTGATGCGATGTTGACAGTCCCGCGCCATCTCTTTGTTGAGGCGGGGTTGCAAAGTCATGCGTATAGTGACGGTTCATTGCCTATTGGTGAAAAACAGACAATTTCGCAACCGTATATTGTCGCATTTATGACCGCTGCTCTTGGGTTGCAGGGGACTGAACGGGTTCTGGAGATTGGGACTGGATCTGGTTATCAGACCGCAATTCTAGCTAAGTTGGCGAAGCGGGTATATTCCATTGAAAGAATTGGTGCTTTTGTTGGTCGGGCGAGAAAAGTTCTCGATCAACTACAGCTGAGTAATATAAATATAAAGATTGCTGACGGCACCATGGGGTGGCGTCAGCAATCACCATTCGCGGCTATTCTGGTTGCTGCAGGATCGCCTGATGTCCCCGCTGAATACCTCGATCAGCTCGAGGTTGGCGGAACGTTGATTATGCCCGTTGGTGATAAAGAACAACAAAATCTCTTACGGATAGTTCACCAGAGTGATGGTAGCTTTAAGCGGGAGCAGTTGCTGGGGTGTCGATTTGTACCATTGATTGGTGAGCAGGGCTGGCAGGTCGATTAAGTTCCAAAGGCATAACTACTTATGAAGATTTTACGGCGATTGTATGATTGGGCCCTCTCCTGGGCGCAAACTCCCTATGGGGTTCCAGTTCTTGCTGT
>DAOWKG010000130.1 GCA_030639985.1 Desulfuromonadaceae bacterium | reverse complement strand
GGTTGCTTGTTCTGTGTTTTTTGCTTTTCCATAGATCACCTCTGTTGCGAAGAGTACTCGCTTAACAGGGTGTCTGTCGAGACTGGGTAAGATCAATAACCTGAATAGGGGTAAAACCGACAATCGCTACGGCATCGGTGGTAACCGCAATAAAACCATCGCCAGCGGTGGTAATTTGGTCATCCCCCGATTGTGAATTAATTCCAGCAGCAGATACACCCAAGATTCCACCTAGCACCATGGTCTCATCCGACGTTACTGTAACCGGTGTGACTAGCTCGATTACATCATCACCTGAAGTTCCAGAAACACCAATGACCGGCGGGAAAATCTCTGCGTAACTAACTAAGGTGAGGATGGAAACGGAGAGGAGCAAGATACCAGCAACAATACAGGAGAAGACAATCCGATGATTCCTCTGGTCTGATCTGTCCATGACACACCTCAGAGGTAAGAGTCTACAGGTGGCTGAGGAAAAAGCTGGGGTTAATTAAAAACTGATAACTGCCTGGATCAACACCAGCCCTGCCTTTAAACTCTAGCTTATTTGAGAAGAAATTCAACTTCAGCAGATGTTTGGTAGGCAGCTTGAGCGGGGCTAAACCAGTGCCTCAACCACCAATACCCATGGGCTAGCCACTGGCAACGGAGGTGCACAGGCCGTATTTATTGCAAATATGGAGCGAATATTTTGAATGATTCGGGGGGTATTAATTTTGCCTCAGTGGTGCTTCACATGCCCTAAAAAGTCTTTGAGTCTTTCCGATTTTGGATTTTTCATTACTTCTTCAGGCTTGCCTGCCTCAACAATTCTGCCATCATCCATAAAAATCAGACGGTCACCAACCTGAGCGGCAAACCCCATTTCATGGGTGACAACAACCATAGTCATGCCGCTGTCTTTGGCAATACTCTTCATAACATCCAAAACTTCACCAATCATTTCTGGGTCAAGAGCTGAAGTCGGCTCATCAAACAACAGGACTTTAGGGCTGACGGCAAGTGCCCTGGCAATGGCAACACGTTGCTGCTGGCCGCCTGAAAGTTGTCCGGGAAGTTTGTTTTCAAAATCGGCCAAACCAACCCGGTCGAGCAGTTCTCTGGCGATATTTTCCGCCTTAGTTTTACCCATTTTTCTCGCTTTAGCAGGACCAAAAGCGACATTTCCAATGGCAGTCATGTGGGGGAAAAGATTAAATTGCTGAAAGACCATCCCAACCTCCAGGCGTATCTGCCTTACCCTGCCCCGCTCTTCTGGAATTCTGACAGTATCAACGACCAACTCACCGCTCGATATCATTTCCAAACAATTAATACAGCGAATCAATGTTGATTTTCCGGAACCGGACGGACCGATGACGACAACAACCTCGCCCTCTTGGATAGAGAGATCAATATTGTGTAAAACTTCTGTATCCCCAAAGGATTTACACACATTTTTCAATTCAATAATGTTCGACATCTCATTCTCGTCTTTCTTTAGATATAACCGATTTTAAAAGATTTTCATCTTTCTCTCGATTTGTCGTAATGACATGGCCAGTACGGTTGTCATGATCAAATACATGACTGCGACAGTTAGCCAGATTTCAAGTGCTCTAAAATTACTGGCCATAATTTCCTGACCTTGCCGGGTCAATTCACCAACCCCAATGACAATAAAAAGCGAGGTATCCTTAAGGCTGATAATAAACTGGTTACCAAGCGGCGGAATCATCCGGCGAAAGGCGATCGGACCAATGACATGCACGATCAGCTGAAAACGGCTGATGCCCAGAGACATTCCCGCTTCCAAAAGTCCTTTATTCACGGAGATGACCGAGCCACGGACAATCTCGGCGATATAGGCTCCCGCATTGAAAACTATAGTAATTACTGCGGCAGTCAAAGCTTCGATACGGAAACGTTCAATATCGGTGACTGCTTTGACCAACATGGGAAAGGCAAAGTAGAGAAACATCGCCTGAACAATAATTGGGGTACCGCGGATCGTCTCGACATAACCACCAGAAACATAACGGATTACAACACTAATTGACTTGAAAATTCCGTGCGGTTCTTCTCCTAGTGCTTCTGTTCCTGCTATTCGACCCAGTCCAGCAAGAATCCCGCAGATCATACCACCGACTATTCCAATGATGGTTATGAACCAGGTTAGTTTGGCTCCTTCAAAAAGGGCGGGCAACGATTCGGTAATGACTGAAAATTCAAAACCCATAATTTGACTCTTCCATAAAGGTTGTTAGCCTGAAATGGCTTACAAAAACAAAGGATCCCTCCGGCACTGACTGGTGCTGAAGGGATCCTTAAGTGCATAGATTTTTTCTGCGCTAAAACCGATAGCTAACACCGGCAAACTTGCATCAACCTTCAGAATTATTCTGGATCGGCATTAAACCATTTCCGGTAAAGCTTGGCGTAAGCACCATCTTCCATCATTTGCAGAAGGGCAATATTGGTTTTGTCACGCAGGGCACTACCCTGTGGGAAAGCAATACCATACTGGGCAGCTTTGACATCAGGACCAACTGATTTAACTTTGCCATTACCAGCAGTCTTGATGTAATAAAGGACATTCGGGGTATCATGCATTGCAGCATCAGCACCACCGGTGACAACCTCAAGATAGGCTTGATCGATATTCGGGAACTTGACAACTTTTTTGGCACCGAGAGTTTCAACATATTCTACGGTTGCGGTTCCAAGTTTTACGGCAACAACTTTTCCCTTCAGATCAGCAGGTACCTTGATGTCAGTATTTCCTATCGGAACCATCATCTTCAATCCAGCTCTGAAATAGGGGTGAGAAAAGTCGATTTTCTCTTCCCGAGCGGATTTGATGAAAATCGCTGCCAGAGCAACATCCAGATTACCAGTTACCAGTCCAGGAATAAGACCGTTAAAATCCATCGGCTTCAGTTCATATTCAACACCGATGCGTTTCGCAATTTCCGCCCACAGATCAATGTCAAAACCAGTGTATTTGCCATCCTTACCCTTGTACTCAAAAGGTACAAATGCAGTATCAGTTCCGACATATAACTTTTCAGCAAAAGCCGCCCCAGATGTCAAAATCATTAAGCTCGCAAGAATCATTACAACCAGTTTTTTCATGATGTTGCCTCCTGTTGTGAGTGTAAATTCTGAATCAAATAGAAAATTTGGACAATGAAAACCTTTAATAATCAGACTGGCTTCCCTATCCCCGAGAAATCTTATCCAATAAAGTTGCTTAAATCACCTCCGTAGGGACGTTAAGCAACAGTCTTGAGCATACCACATTTTCATATACAAGCACTTCAATTATAAATTTTTCAAAATCATTGCCGTAATGCCTTAACTTCATCATTTTCTAAATACTCATCATAACTCATTACGCGATCGATCACCCCAGCGGGAGTTATTTCAATAATTCGATTCGCTAAAGTTGAAACAAACTTGTAATCGTGAGAGGTAAACAATATTACCTCGGAAAAATTGATCAGACTGTTATTGAGAGCGGTGATCGATTCGAGATCGAGATGGTTGGTTGGCTCATCAAACATTAAAGCGTTAGCATCAGTGAGCATCATTCGCGCCAGCATGCAGCGCACTTTTTCCCCACCACTTAAGACATTGGTCATTTTGGTTGCTTCATCGCCGGAAAACAACATGCGGCCAAGAAATCCACGGGCAAAACTTTCTCCCTCATGGGGTGGAAACTGGCACAACCATTGGATGAGATTCAAATCATTTTCAAAAAAACTGCCATTTTCTTTGGGAAAATATGACTTAGTAATAGTCACCCCCCAGCGGTAACTACCACTATCGGGCTCAACTTCGCCGTTAAGAATCTGCATTAATGTGGTTTTGGCAATACTGTTGCCACCGACAAAAGCAATTTTGTCCCCTTTATTTACGATCAGGTTGAATTTATCCAGCACCTTGATCCCATCGATAGTCTTGCTCAAGTCTTTTATCTCAAGAATGATGTCACCGCAGGGTCGCTCGGGCTTGAACATTACAAACGGGTACTTTCGCGAGGAAATCGGCAGCTCTTCAATATCCAATTTATCGAGCAGTTTTTTACGTGAAGTTGCCTGTTTCGCTTTTGAAGCATTTGAACTAAAACGGGCGATAAAATCTTTAAGTTCGTTAGCTTTATCACTCGCTTTTTTATTAGCATCCTGCTTTTGCTTTAAAACCAACTGACTGGCTTCATACCAGAAGTCATAATTACCGACATAAGTACGAATGGTACCAAAATCGATATCGGCTATATGGGTACAAGCCTGATTAAGAAAGTGACGATCATGGGAAACAACCAGAACGGTATTCTGGAATCGACCCAGAAACTCTTCTAGCCATTGAATCGATTTCAGGTCAAGGTGGTTGGTCGGCTCATCCAGAAGAAGGATATCGGGACTACCAAATAGCGCTTGTGCCAGCAAAACTCGCACTTTTTCGCCGCCGTCCAATTCGACCATCTTTTTATGCCGCAACTCCTCCTCAATTCCCAACCCGCTCAATAAAACTGCGGCCTCAGATTCGGCATCATAACCATTCATTTCGGCAAATTCGGTTTCCAGCTCACCGGAACGGACCCCATCAGCATCGGTAAATTCAGTTTTGGCATAGATCGCTTCCCGTTCCACCATTACCTCATAGAGCCGTTTATGTCCCATAATCACAGTGTTAAAAACTGTCTCCTGATCAAAGGCAAACTGATCTTGACGCAACACTGCCAGACGCAATCCTTTACCAATAGATACATCCCCTTTATCTGGTTCACTCTCACCGGCTAAAATTTTGAGAAAGGTCGATTTTCCCGCACCATTAGCACCGATAAGGCCATAACACTTACCGGGGGTAAACTTGATGTTAACGTTTTTAAAAATTGTACGTTTACCATACGCAAGACAAATATTTACTGCACTTATCATCGTTAATTAATTCCCATATAATATTAATTGTTTATCTACTTCGCTCCGGTTAATTCAATATTAAAACCAATATTTACCATAGACGCACACAGACAGAGGCATATTTTTGCAATCTAAAAACACCCAATTCATTCTCACGCCCGTTCGCTACGCTCACTCAAGCCACAAAGATCACAGAGGATTCATTTATCTGGTTACTCAACCAATTTGCCACCAAGAAAAACGTAAAGGTCTTTTTTGGTTTAAAAACAAAAAACGGTTTTTAACTTTTGACCTTCTTGGTGCCTTGGTGGCTATTAGTAGTTTTCTGTCCAACCGGTCTTCCTGTCGGGTGGAATCAAAGGGATAACCGGATTCTTTTAAACCTCAATATTATCCTTATGCGAAATAATGATTTGATTTTGTCCTGCAATTGTCCGTGCCTGTCTGTGGCAAAAAAAGGTTCTGTTTTTTCAATCGGCCAATCAGATCTACTTGAGTCAAATGGATAACCAGATAAAAATATTTAAATTCGTTATCATGGCAGTTGAAAACAAAAGACCACAAGAAAAGTCCTGTGGCCTTTGTACAGCGAATCTATATCATTGTTCATCTAGGCAAGCAATCCTTTTTGAGATAATTTTGGTCATCTAATCTTTAAGTTCTTCCGGGAGCAATGGTTGAGTAAAGTTCTGATAGCAAATTGGTCGCAAAAAGCGATTCATAGCTGCGGAACCGACCGAAGTCCAGCGACTGTCAGTGGTTGCGGGATAAGGACCACCGTGATTCATGGCACTACAAACTTCTACCCCGGTTGGAAAATCATTTAACAACAATCGTCCGGCTTTCTTTTCCAAAATGGAAAACAGTTTTCCACAGGTATTTTCCTCGTTGGGCTCGGCATGAACTGTAGCTGTCAATTGACCTTCCAGATGATCAGCCGTTGCCATCATTTCATCTATCGAGCTACATTCAACAATAATTGCAGCAGGTCCAAAGACCTCTTCAGATAGATTTTCTTGAGCAAGAAAGGTTGCAGCGTCAGTTTTAAACAATGAAGGCAAAACCAGACAACCGTGATCCTCATGTAAATAATCTCCGCCAGAAAATACCACCTCCGGGGATGTCGACAGACGACTAACTCTAGCGAGAAAATTCTTTTTAATCCTTAAATTTAACATCGGTGCTGGTTTTATTTGTTTTAATTCTTCGACAATCGAAGTCAAGAACCCATCCAGATCAGGGCTCTTGAGCACAAATAGCAAACCTGGATTAGTACAGAATTGTCCGACCCCTAAGGTGATAGATTCCACATATTTTTGCGCTATAACGGCGCCTCTATTTAGCAGAGCACCCGGTAAAATAAAGAGCGGATTAACACTCCCCATTTCTGCAAAAACCGGGATGGGTTCAGGTCTGGACGCGGCAATATTAAATAAGGCTCGTCCACCTGCTTGGGAACCGGTAAATGCCACCGCTTTTATTTTTGGGTGTTTAACCAAATCTTCACCAACGTGATTTTCACTCCCCTGAATCAAGGAAAATATCCCTTTCGGCAGGCCACATTTTTCCACCGCTTGTTGGATTGCAGAGCCAGCAATTTCAGAAGTTCCAGGATGAGAAGGATGCCCCTTAACGATGACAGGACAGCCCGCAGCAAAAGCAGACGCGGTATCACCGCCAGCCACGGAGAAAGCCAGAGGGAAATTGCTGGCTCCAAAAACCACAACTGGCCCCACCGGGATGTGGGTTAAACGGATATCTGGCTTTGGCACAGGATTACGCTCAGGGAGAGCGCGATCAATTTGAATTTTATAAAAAGAGCTACCTTTTAATATTTCGGCAAAAATTTTCAGTTGGTTTGTCGTCCGGGCAAGTTCGCCTTCAAGCCTTGGTAGCGGCAACCCGGTTTCCAAATTGCAGCGGTGGATAAGGGGAGTTTTTAAAGCCAGCAGTTCGGTGGCAATAGCCTCTAAAAATTCTCCTCGCTTTGCCGGAGCGATTTTTCTAAATAGATCAAAATCATTAGCAGCTTGATTTACGGCATAATCAACTTCAGCAGAACAACCTTCCGAAAACTTTGGTTCCAGTAATTGATTTGCTACCGGGTTAGTAGCTTGAAAATCTCTGTCAGAAGGTAGAGATTTTTGCGAAGCTAAAATATGACGACCAGAAAGTTCCATAGGATTTTCGCTCCCTTTTGAAGAATAGCGACTGGCTCAGGATACTAGCAGTGATCAGTCACACTACCCCATTTTCAATCAATATAAAATTACCATGTAACCGTTCCGCCTGATCCGGATCATGGCTTGACATAATTATTGTTGTCCCCGTTTTTACCAACACACAAAGTAACTGCTCAAGGCCCGCCAAACTATCATGATCAATATTCGCGGTGGGCTCATCCAACAACAGCACCTCAGGATTCAAAACCAGAGCCCGCGCCAGAGCAACCCGTTGGACTTCCCCGCCCGACAAACCTTTGACCTGACGCTGAGCAAAACCGGCCAAACCAACCTGCGACAAAGTTGCACTAATTCTCTGTTCCTGCTCGGCACGACTGACCTGCCGGATTTTCAGACCCAAAGCCAGATTACTGAAAACACTACCACTAAATAGATAGGGTGCTTGTTCAACCAGAGTGATTTTGCGCCGTAAAGATTGTTGCTTACGGCTAGAAGGATCGATGGGTCGACCGGAAAAAGACAACGAACCGTGCTGTGGTTGCAGCAAAAGAGCCAAGATTTTCAGGAGAGTGCTCTTCCCCGCTCCGTTTGAACCACTGATAACATGGATTTTGCTCCGGGCAAAATCCAACTGTGGCACTTTTAAACAAAAGTTTTCACCAACGCTATGTTCAATGTTTATTAATGAGTAAACCGGTTCCATCAATTCACCGTTGCTGCAGAAATTGCAGCCCCAAGTTGACCAGCAGAGCAACCGTCATCAGGATCAAACCAAGAGACAAACCAAAGACAAACTCCCCCTTACTGGTTTCCAGAGCTATTGTTGTCGTCATGGTACGGGTGGTACCACGAATATTTCCACCGAGCATCATGGCAACCCCGACTTCGGCAATCACCCGCCCGAAACCGGCAATCACTGCGGCCATAATCCCAAACCGAACCTCACACAGCAATTGCCGTGCTGCCTGCCACGGGGATGCCCCAAGGGAGCGCAGGGTCGGTAAAATACGAGCATCGGCACCAACAACTGCAGCATGAACGTAATTGGCGACAATCGGAGTTGCCAGAACCATTTGCCCTAAAATCATCGCCACCGGGGTAAAAAGTAAGCCCCAATCACCCAACGGCCCCTGCCGACTGAGTAAGCCGAACAACAACAGTCCGACCACAACCGTCGGTAATGCCATCAGCGTATTCAGCAGAGTTACCAAAAGCTGCCGACCTCGAAAACGGCTAATCCCCAACCATAAACCGAAGGGGATACCGAACAACGCAGCCAACACGATTGCAATCGTCGAGGTATATAGCGATATCCAGACCGTTATCAAAACGTCGCTATCGCAACCGACAATCAGTTTTATTGCTGCCAGTAGTGAGTTATATAAATAGTCCAAGGTTGCTATTTAATCGGCGACATAAAAGAGTTGTTCGCCCCCTTTACGAAAACCAGAAATCAAGGTTCGAGCTGGTTGGCTGGTCAGGTAGTTGAGAAATTTACGCCCCAGGTCAGTTTTGACATGGGGGTGGCGCTCGGGATTAACCATGATGACACCGTAAGGATTGTACAATCGAGCATCACCTTCAACCGCAATCTGCAGGGGAGTTTTTTCTTTGAATGCCAGATAAGTTCCGCGATCAGTCAGGGTGTAACCCTGCCGTTCACCAGCCATAATAATGACCTCGCCCATGCCACGTCCAGCTTCAAGATACCAGTTTGCAGCCGGGATGACTGCAGCAGCATTCCAGAGCTGTTTTTCCCGAGTATGGGTTCCCGAATCATCGCCCCGGGAAACAAAGGTTGCCCCGGCAGCAGCAATTTTACCCATGGCAACGGCAACATCCTTTTGACCGTTGATGCCCGCGGGATCACTGGTTGGGCCGATAACGACAAAATCGTTATACATGACATCACGACGATCAATACCAAACCCAGCAGCAACAAATTTATCCTCTTTGCTGCGAGCGTGAACCAGAATCACATCGACATCACCGGTTTCTCCAAGTTTAATTGCTTTGCCGGTACCGACGGCAATAACATCAATTTTGCAATTGTTCAGCTGCTCAAACGGCGGCAACAAGCTTGCCAGTAACCCCGAATTTTCGGTCGAGGTGGTGGTTGCCAGACGTAGATGTTCAACCGCCATGACCGGGCTACAAAACAAGATGAAGATCAAAACAGGCAGCAAAATATTAAGGTGCTTCATGGGACTTTTTCCTTTCAGCTTACGCGGAATAATATTTGTCATGCAACTCCGACAATGACACTGGTTGATTTAATCAACTGCCCATTACGGGGCTGTAATTTAACCCTGCTAGCGGTAATGGTAGCGATAATTTTTTCCGGTGCCGATATCAAGGACAACTTCACAACTTGTTGCTTTGTAATAATTCAGCTACGCACGAATGTTCCGCTCTTGCCACCAGTTTTTTTCAACAAGCAGATTTCTCCTATTACCATTTCTTTGTCAATCGCTTTACACATATCATAAATAGTTAGTGCAGCGACCGAGACGGCCATCAATGCTTCCATTTCTATCCCAGTTTGACCGGTGACTTTGGTGGTAGCAGAGATGGCAACCCTCCCTGATAGCGGATCACTATTAAAATCAAGCTCCACAGAGCTTAAAGGGAGCGGATGACAGAGGGGGATAAGTGCGGGAGTTTGCTTGGCAGCCATGATTCCAGCTAGCCGGGCAACGGAGAATACATCTCCCTTTTTTATCCGTTGCGCCAGGATTTGTTGCAGGGTTTCCGGCTTCATCTGGACCATCCCCCCGGCAGTAGCTACTCTGGCAGATAATGGTTTTTCACCAACATCAACCATAACGGCCTTACCGTCTTTATCGAAATGGGTCAATTCATCGGTCATTCTTGGTCTCCGAATTAGATAAAATCGAGTTCAGTATCGGCATAATGGATCAGCCTTAACAGTAAATTCTTGTAAAGTGCGACAGTCTCCCAAAGTACCTCACAAAGCAGTAGAGGCGCCAAGGAGATGGATGTCAATTTTTTCACCAGCGGCAAAAAAATCGCGGTCATCGGCCAACAGAGCTATCCCCTGAGCATCGACCAGGGTGCGCAGAATTCCGGTATTTTGATCCCCAGCACTACTGACCACCATTTCACCATCCTGATTGATCCGGACAGAGACTCGTAATATCTGTAGTCTCCCCTTCTTTTTCTTGATTGGTTCGGTCAGGGTAGCTCGATAAAGGGTTTTAAAGACGCTGTTATGCCCCATCATTTTCAGCAATGCCGGACGGACAAATTCCTCAAACGTCAGCAGGGTTGCAACCGGGTTACCAGGCAGTGAAAAAACCGGGGTATCGTTGTCCATCCCAAAAGCGGTCGGGTGTCCCGGTTTGATGCGCAGCTTCCAGAAAATCTCTTTAATCCCAAATTCTTCCAGGACTTCACGCACCAGATCACGATCCCCGGCAGAGACCCCGGCGGAAGTGATTAAGACATCTGCTTGCAGACCTTCCTTGATCTTTTCCCGCAGGTCGGTCAGGTTGTCGCGGGCAATCCCGAGAAGCAACGGTATGGCACCAACCTCTTGAACTGCTGCGGCAAGGGCACTGGTGTTACTGTCAACAATTCCACCATTGAAGGGGAGTTCGTCAATTTCTTGCAATTCATCTCCGGTGGCGAGGATAGCAACCCGAACCCGGCGGTGAACCAAAATAGTTCCTAAACGTAAGCTGGCCAGCAAACTGATCTCTGCCGGGCGAAGCAGGGTTCCAGCGGCAATAATCTTATCACCAGGGCGGATATCCTCTCCGGCCCAACGAGTATGGTCACCCTTCTTCACCGTCCGAAGAATGGTTATTTTATCGGCTTCTTCCTTGCAATCTTCAAACGGCACCACGGCATCCGCTCCTGACGGAATCGGCGCACCTGTCATGACCCTGACCACGGTTCCCGGCTTGCCGGTAGTGGTAGAAGTTTTCCCAGCCGGAAGATATCCCACTACCGGCAGGATTGTTCCGATGGCACAATCCGCCACGCGAACCGCATAGCCATCCATCGCTGAGTTATTAAATGCCGGCAGGGGTTGAGTAGCGACAATATCTTCCGCAACGGCTCGCCCCGCAGCATCAAATAGCGAAACTTTTTCAATCGCAAGGGTGGGAACGGTATCAAGGATCTGCTGTCTGGCTTCATAGAAAGAGATTGGCATATTAACTAGTCTCGCACAGGTTCAGCCCCAACAACGACTGATTGAATTACTTTCACGAATGACACTGGCTTACCTGGCATTTGATTTTTTCGCCATTAGAGACGTTAACGTCTCGTTAGGCGACGAACCACTCAACCAGTCTACAGTACAACTACTTTCATCACGCCCATAATCAATATCGAAGAGACGCCACGAAGCCGATAGCTATTCACTAAATCCACCATTGAAATATCGCAGCAATTCTCGCAAAAGAAATAAAAAAGAGTTTCTTTTGCTCTCGTTTTCTTTGCAATCAAAGAAAATGAAGTCGGCTGTCGGTCTGAAAACCGACGGTCCTAAGATTATGACTTAAGGTCTTAGGAGTTGCCCACCTTAGCAGAACCAGCATCAAGCACATGTTCCGGATTCAATAAATGGATATCAACCTCCTCACCAGCAACAAATTCTGTCCGGTCAGCAGGTAAAACGGCTATAGCATTAGCACGAATCATGGTACTAAGAATCCCGGTATTTTGATCGCCAGCACTTTCTGCAATCAAGCCCGTCGAACTCTCAACCACCCTAACCCGCAAAAAACGAACTCGACCGGTTTCATTGTAAAGCGGTTTCGTCAGAGCGGCCTTAACGAAGGGTTTGAATACTTTTGTCTGCCCCATCATTTTAAGCAATGCTGGCCGCACCAACTCCTCAAAAGCGATCATACTCGAAACTGGATTTCCCGGCAAAGAAAAGACCGCACAACCATCCTTTAACCCAAAAGCGGTCGGTCGACCCGGCTTGATATCAACCTTCCAAAACAATTGCTTAACCCCGGCCCCATCCAGAACCTTACAAACCAGATCAAGGTCACCCATGGAAACCCCGGCGCTAGTGATAAACACATCGGCTTTGAGTCCTTGGGCGATCTTTTCTGTGAGGCTGCCGATATTATCACGGGCAATGCCAAGTAAAATCGGAATAGCACCAACTTCGCTAACGGCCGCGGCGAGGGAATAGCCATTACTGTCGATAATCTGCCCAGGGCCAACTGCTTCTCCCGGAGCTACAAGTTCATCACCAGTCGAGAGAATCGCCACTCTGGGACAACGATGAACCAGCACCTCTAAACGGGAAAAAGAGGCCAGCAGGTTGACTTCGGCGGGTCGCAAAATAGTTCCCGGCGAAATCATGACCTCACCGGCGTTGATGTCGCTACCGCAAAAACGAATGTAATCGCCAATTTGCACCGGTCGTTTAATCGTCACCGATTCTTTGTCTGACTCGGTATTTTCAATCGGCACAATGGCATCACAACCAATCGGGATCGGGGCGCCAGTCATAATTCTCACCGCAGTACCAGTTGCAACCGAAATCCCTTCTGCCGCAGCTCCGGCCGGGATGTAGCCAACAACCTTCAATTTGGCGAAAGTGTGACAATCTGCGGATTTGACGGCAAAACCATCCATCTCGGAATTATCCCAACGGGGCAAATCCCAAGGTGCACATATCTCCTCTGCGACCACCCGACCAACCAGATTCAACAGGTCAACCGTTTCCGGTTCCAGAGAACAAATATTTTCCTGAATCAGAGCTCTCGCTGCAGCAAAGGTCTCTGCCATTATTGCCTCCTGTAATTAATACGCAACCAAACCAGCTTAAAATTGAGTCACTCGGCAACGGAAGTTTCTTTTTTGGTAATTGCTTCAGACTTAATCCGATCCAGCAACCGCGCAAAGGCAGGTTTAACATTCTCGCGAATATCTCCTGCGACAATCAGAAACAAAAGATCATCTCCGGGTTGCATGACTCCCGATCGAGCTTCTACAACAACTTTGTAAATCCCCATCAGTTGCTCTATTTCACAGCGGATCTGTTCGATTTTAACTTGATCAGCAACCACCTCTATCCGGCTGACGGGGGAGCGATCACCACGTGACCAACCACGAACCGTGCCGTTATGAATCAATACCATGCCGACATTTTCGGCAAACGCTGGATCCTGTTTCATTACTGCAATTGTTTTGGAGATATCCATTTTATATCCTTAATTGGCATAAATAATTCAGAGTTTTCAGACCATCAGCCGCCGATTTGCGCCATCGAAAAAGCAGAATGTTCAAATGAACAGGAGTTCAATGCATGACAAGATGGTTTATTGCCGACCAGATGCTGCAGGTTGCTGGCAATAGCAGCAACATTCTCCAGCTTCAACAGTGGTTTCAGATCGAACTCATGATCAGAAAAAAGGCACGTTCGGACTTTACCAGAAGCAGTGATACGGATTCTATTACAATCCTGACAAAAATGTCTGGTTAATGGGGCAATCACGCCGATCTGTCCCTGTGCTCCGGCAATTGCATATTCCTGTGCCGGTCCGGCCAAGTTTCCTCGATCAATGCGCTGGAGGTGATAATG
>DAOWKG010000027.1 GCA_030639985.1 Desulfuromonadaceae bacterium | reverse complement strand
ATGTCGGTAGCTTTTATCGACTGCAAACGGCAGCAATGCCATAGACTGATGAAGGAAGAGGATGGTCATGACGCCAGAAGTTCTGACACTCTCGGAAACACCTTGGTTATTTACAGGGGTCATGTTGGTAAAGATTATCGTGGCTTTTGTAGGTACGCTGCTGATAGTTGCTTATGCAACCTATGCGGAGCGGAAAATAATTGGCAGAATGCAGACCCGAATGGGGCCGAACATGACTGGGCCCAAGGGTTTGTTGCAGCCAATTGCTGATGGCTTAAAGCTCTTTTTCAAAGAAGACATCATCCCCTCGCAGTCACACTGGTTTGCATTTATTCTTGCACCGATGATGATATTGGCCCCGGCTTTCATCTCAATAGCCGTTATCCCTTTCGGCGGTGATATCCATTTTACCTACGATGGTACCCTCTACGAGGTTCCGCTGCAGATAACCGATCTTAATATCGGGGTATTATTTATCGTTGCTATGGCCGGTCTTGGTGTCTACGGCATCGTTCTGGCTGGATTGGCATCGAATAACAAATATTCTTTGCTTGGTGGTATCCGCTCTACGGCACAAATGATTTCTTACGAATTAGCGGCAGGCATCTCAATAGTCGCTATTTTTATGTTATCAGAAACCTTGAGCATGCGTGGGATTGTGGTGGCACAACAATTGCCATTGTGGGGGATCGAATCACTTAGTTTTATCCCTAACTGGTACATCTTCAGTCAACCGCTGGCGTTTGGATTGTTTGTTATCGGCTCCATGGCGGAGATAAACCGTACCCCATTCGATTTACCCGAAGCCGAAACAGAATTGGTGTCTGGGTTTTGTACCGAGTATTCGGCAATGAAATATGCCCTCTTTTTCATGGCTGAATATGCCAACATGATCACTGTTTCAGCAATCGCCGCAACTCTGTTTCTTGGTGGTTGGGGTGGCCCTTTCTTCGGTTGGATGAACTTTCTGATTAAAGTCTTCGCCTTCATGTTCTTCTTTATTTGGATTCGGGCGACCTTCCCGCGTCTTCGTTACGACCAGTTGATGTTTTTGGGTTGGAAAGTACTATTGCCATTGTCCCTTCTCAATGTCGTTTTAACCGGTATTGCGATTCTGCTCTGCTCGTAACCACACGCTGTGTAGAGGATAGATATGTTTAAAGAGTTTGCCAAAGGCTTGAGTATCACACTGAAGCACCTGCTTCCGGGAAATTGTACTACGGTGCAGTATCCGAAGCAGAAATTGGAAATGTCCCCCCGTTTTCGTGGGTTGCATCGGTTAGTCCCAAGCAATGATCGTACTAAGTGTGTTGCTTGTTATCTTTGCCCAACTGTTTGCCCAGCCAAATGTATTACAGTTGTTCCGGCAGAAAATAAGCAGGGGGAGAAATATCCCGAAGTTTTTGAAATTGATGTGCTCCGCTGCATTTTCTGCGGTTACTGTGTCGAAGCGTGTCCGGTTGAAGCGATTGAGATGACCAGTGCCTATGAATTGGCAGATTTTGATCGTAATGATTTTAACTTTGACAAGGAACGTCTTCTCAAGTCGTAACAAGGAGTTCAAGTTATCATGGAAGCCATTCTTTTTTATCTTACTGCTACGGTTGCGATTTTTTCGGCATTCTTTGTTACCCAATGCCGTAATCCAATCAACAGTGCTTTGAATCTGATTACCACTTTTCTTTGTCTGGCCGTTTTTTATGTCATGCTGGAAGCACCGTTTATGGCGGCAATTCAGATCATGGTCTATGCTGGAGCAATCATGGTGCTGATTATATTTGTTATCATGTTACTCAACTTAGGGTTGGCGGTTAAAACCCGTTATACTCACGGTTTAGCTGGTGGCGGCGTGTTAGCGGCGCTTGTTTTGATGGTTACTACCCATTTTGTTGGTACCGGTACCGCAACTGGAACCGGTGGTGAGATAACTAGTGAAGTGATAGCTACTTACGGTCATACCGAGCTGATTGGTAAGGCTATGTTTGTTGATTTTTTACTCCCGTTTGAGATTGCCTCAATTTTGTTGTTGGTAGCAATTGTTGGCGCAGTTATCCTCTCAAAACGCAAAGTATAATCGAGTCTAACTCTGGAGATTGTCCATGATTACCGTAAATCACTACATGATGTTGAGCGCTATACTGTTTACCATCGGAACGTTTGGGGTGCTCACCCGGAAGAATGCCATTGTCATTTTTATGTGCATTGAGGTGATGCTTAACTCGGTTAACCTGACCTTTATCGCCCTGTCACGTCACGTTGGTAATATGGATGGTCAGATTTTTGTATTCTTTGTAATGACAGTCGCTGCTGCTGAGGCAGCTGTCGGTCTGGCCTTGATGATCGCATTTTATCGGAACAAAGATTCGCTCGATACCGATGATTTCAACCTGCTTAAATGGTAGACAATTACACTTTTACGGGTGTTTCAGCTAATAGGAGAGTTTGATGTACAGTAATCTGTGGCTCATCCCATTCTTACCACTGGTCGGATCAATTTTTAACGGCTTGTTTGGTAAGAAGATCAAAAATGAAGCGATTATCGGTGGTATTGCTACCGGCATGATGTTCCTCTCATTTTTGGTTGCCGCGCAAAACTTTTTTCGGTTGCTTGGCGACAGTGAAAAGATTCATGAACTGGTTATTGGTTCGTGGATAACGGTCGGCGACTTGCAGGTCAACTGGGAGTTTTTGCTCGATCCGCTATCAGCTGTAATGATCATGGTGGTTACCGGTGTTGGTACCCTGATTCACCTTTATTCTATCGGCTACATGAGTGGCGAAGCCAGCTACTATCGCTTCTTCTGTTATCTCAACCTGTTTGCCTT